>NZ_JBEYVJ010000015.1:0-54314 GCF_040643935.1 Kitasatospora sp. NPDC047058
GCACCTACTGGGACCTCTTCTACGCGGGGCACACGGTGGAGATGGCCAACCTCAAGGCGATCCTGGAGCACCGGCACCGCCATGGCCTGCCGGTGAGCGTGCCGCCGCGGTCGGCGGCCGCCGCCGCGGAGCCGGGCGCGGGGGCGGGGGCCGAGTGAAGACCGTCAGTCTCACCGACGTCTCCGGGCACCTGCCCGGGGAACCGGTGCCCGCCGCGTTCTACACCGGCCGGCCGGGGGCGGAGGACAGGCTCAGGGACAGCCCGATGTTCCGCGTCCCGGCGCTGCGGCACCATGTCGCCGGGGAGAGCAACGTGGACCTGGTGGAACAGGCCGTCCAGCCGCTGATCGAGCGGCACGGCCGGGCCGAGATCCGTGCGGTGGACGTCCTGCTGGTGCACAGCCAGCTGCCGGACAGCCCGTTCGTCGGAGCCGGCACCGAGGTCGCCCGCCGGCTCGGCCTCAACCCGTCCTGGCTGGTCGACGTGGCCAACGCGGGCTGCGCCTCCTTCGTGCACATGCTGGAACTGGCCGGGCAGATCCTCCGCACCACCGAGGCGAGGACGGCGCTGATCTGCAACGCGCAGACCGCCGCCGGGCAGCTCTTCACCCAGTCCGAGGTGCGCCGGCTCGCCCAGGCCGCGATCCCCGGGGACGGCTGCGGAGTCGGCTACCTCACCACGTCGGCGGCCTCGCCGGTGCTGGCCGTGGCCGGCCGCCACATCGGCGCTCACGGCGGCGACATGACCGCCGTCCTGGAGGACGGCCGGCGGTACTGGGAACCGGGGCGGTCCCAGCTGCGGATCGGCTTCACCGAGGAGAGCGTCGACACCGTCCTCGAACGCGGCAACCGGCTGGTGCCCGACCTGGTCTCCGAGGTCTGCGCGCGGATCGGCGTCCCCACCGCGGAGATCGACCTGCTGGTCACCAACCAGCCCAACCGCACCTTCCTGGGGAACTGGCGGCGGTCGCTCGGACTCCCGCCCGAGCGGCACCCCGACACCTTCGACCAGTGCGGCAACCTCTTCGGTGCCGCCATCCCCGTCACCCTGGACCGGGCGCTGCGCTCCGGCCAGGTGAAGGACGGCGACCTGGTGGTGCTGGGCGGCTTCGCCCACGCCGGCGACTACGCGGGCGCGGCCGCCGTCCGCTGGGGCGGCGGCACCGCCTGACGGTGCCAGGCGGAACGCGCCGTCCGCGCGGACGTTCGGACGCCGTGTCGTTCAGGATGCGGTGGCGGTGCGGACGGCGACCGGGAGGGGGAGGGACGCACCCTCCTCGAAGGCCGCGGCGAAGCGGGCCGCGCCGAGGGCGGTGCGAACCGCGGAGCCGATCCGGTCCACGTCCGCGCGTTCGCCGGGAGGAAGCGGGCCGCCGGTGCTTCGTCGGGCGGCGTCCGCGGCGCCGAGGAGCAGCGCCGCGCGGGTGGCCGCGGACGTGCCGCCGCCGGCCGCGGCCGCACCGGCCGTGCCTTCCAGGGAGAGGGCGAGGGCGCGCGGCTCGGCCAGCTGCCGGGCGTGGGCCAGGCCGCGTGCCTGGTGGGCGGCGGCCTGCACGGGCAGGCCGCGGAGTTCGGCGACGAAGCCGAGTTCCACCTCGATCAGGTGCTTTCCCGCGGTCGACGACGGGTAGTCGTCCCGCATCGCCGTGAGGTGGCGTTCCGCGTCGTCGAGGTCACCGGCGCGGCGCGCGCCGAGGGCCAGGCCCATGACGGCGAACACCTCACCGAAGAGATGACCCTGCTCGACGGCCGCTCGGCGGGCCCGCTCGTGGAGCAGCCGGGCCCGCTCCCAGTCGCCGGTGAGGAGCGCGAGGCGGCCGAGGCCCGCCAGGCAGGCGGAGGCTTCCACGGCCAGGCCGAGCTGCTCGGCGAGGCGCAGCCCGGCCGTGTGGCGGGATTCGGCGTCGGCGTAGTCGCCCTCGATCTCGGCGAGCGCGGCGAGGGGCGGCACGGTCTGCAACTCGCCCCATTCGTCGCCGAGTTCGCGGAAGTCTGCGGCGGCCGTGCGGCCGTCGCGGCGGGCTGCCGCCAGGTCGCCGGTGGCCAGCGCGGTCCGGGCCAGCAGGGCGTGCACCGCGGCGGTGCCCCAGCGGTCGCCGGCGGAGGCGCAGTGGTCGAGGGCGCGGGCGCCGACAGCACCCGCCGCGACCGGGTCACCGGCGTGGTGGAGGCCGTAGGCGAACAGCCACAGGGCCCGGCCGCGCCGGACGGGGTCGACGATGTCCGCCTCGGGGCAGTCCCCCACGGGCGGACGGTGGCCGGTGAGCATGGCGAACGCGGCGTGCAGGATGTGGAGTTCGGCGGCGGCCGGAGCGGAGGCCGGAGCTGAAGCAGCGCCCGAGGCGGACGCGGGTGCGGCGGCCGGATGGCGGGTGACGGCGTCCAGGACGGCGGCGAGGGCGCGTCGGGCCTCGTGGAGGCGGCCGCGCAGCAGCCACCAGGGGCACAGGGCTGCGGCCATGCGGGCGGCGCCGTCCGGGTCGCCGGTGCGCACGAGGTGGTCGAGCGCGGCGCGGATGTTGGCGGCCTCCGCATCCAGGCCGACGAGTTGGCGGCGCTGTCCCGGCCCGCGCAGGGAGACGTCGGCCTGTTCGGCCAGGTCGCGAAAGTACGCGGCGTGGCGGGCCGCGGTGGCCGAGGACTCCCCCGCCTCGTGGAGCCGGTCGCGGGCGTAGGCGGCGACGGATTCGAGCAGGCCGTAGCGCGGGCCGTCGCCGGTGTGCGAGGCCTCGACGAGCGAGCGGTCGACCAGCCGGCCGACCAGGTCGAGGACGTCGTCAGGGGTGAGGTCGTGCGAGGCACACACCGCCTCGGCCGCTTGCAGGGAGCAGCCGCCGACGGGGACGGCCAGCCGCCGCAGGACGGCCTGCTCGGACGCGGTGAGCAGGTCCCAGCTCCAGTCGATCACCGCGCGCAGGGTCTGTTGCCGGGCCGGGAGACCGCGCTGCCCGGAACCGAGGACCCGGAAACGGTCGCCGATGCGGGCTGCCAGCTCCTGCACGCCCATGGCCCGCACGCGGGTGGCCGCGAGTTCCAGGGCGAGCGGGATGCCGTCCAGGCGGTGGCAGATCTCGGCGATGGCGGCCCGCGTCCCGTCGTCTCCCGTTCCTTCGGGCCGCGCCTCGGCATCTCCCGATCCTCCGGGCCGCGTCCCGTCACCGGCAGGCGGGACGAACCCGGGCGCGGCCGCGGCGGCCCGTTCGGCGAACAGCTGCGCGGCGGCCACCGGGTCGAGCGGGGCGACGGGGAACACCGCCTCGCCGGGCAGCCGCAGCGACTCCCGGCTGGTGGCGAGGACTTTCAGCCCCGGTGCCCCGTCCAGCAGCGTCGCGACGAGGTCGGCGGCCGGCTCGATCACGTGTTCGCAGTTGTCGAGGACGAGCAGGGCCCGGCGGTCGCGCAGGACGGCGGCCAGCGCGGGGAGGGGGTCGGCCGCGGGCGCAGCCTGTCCGGCGGTCTGGCGGATGCCGAGCGCCGCGGCCACCGCCTGGGCGAGGTCGGCGGCGTCGGCGGGCAGGGCCGCGAGCTCGACGAGCCGCACCCCGTCCGGTGCGCCGCCTCCGGGATCGTCCGCGAGGCGGTGTGCGAGGGCCAGCGCGAGCCGGGTCTTGCCCACTCCCCCGGGGCCGGTGAGCGTGACCAGACGCTCGGTACGGACGAGACGGGCGAGGGCGTCCAGTGCGGGGCCGCGCCCGACGAGCGTGGTCCGCGGGGCGGGCAGGTTCGTGTGGCGGAACGCGCCCGGATCCGGGTCGCGGACGGCGGCCGCGCCGGGGGGCTCGTCGAGCGGGCGGGCCGGGACCGGACGGACGTCCGGCACGGCGGCGGGCAGCAGGGCGGCGTCCTGTCGCAGGATCGCCTCGTGCAACGCCGCCAGTTCGGGGCTCGGGTCGAGACCCAGCTCGTCGACGAGCAGCGCCCGCAGCTCGCCGTACGCGGCGACGGCCTCGCTCTGCCGGCCGGCCCGGTACAGGGCCCGCATCTGTACGGCGCGCAGGCGCTCCCGCAGGGGGTGGCGGTCCACCAGTTCGGCCACCTCGCCGAGCAGCAGCGGATCGCCGAGGTCCAGTCGGGCCTCCGCCAGTTCCTCGACGACGGCGAGCCGTTCCTCGGCCAGCCGCTGGGCGGCCGGGCGGACGAACTCCTCGTCGGCGAAGTCGGCGTACGGGCGGCCGCGCCACAGGTCCAGCGCCTGCGTGAGTGCGGCCGCCCGGGCGCGGACGTCGGTCTCGCCGCGGGCCTGTTCCGCCAGGGCCCGGAAGCGGGCGTCGTCGACCTCGGTGGCGCCGTCGAGACGGATCCGGTACCCGGCCGGCTGGTGGGTCACCCGGTCGCGGCCGATCGCCCGCCGCAGTTGGGAGACCTTGGCCTGGAGCGCGTTGGCGGGGTTGGCGGGCGCGGCGTCCCCCCAGATGTCGTCGACGAGGCGGTCGGGCGGCACCGGCCGGCCCTCGTGCAGCAACAGGTCGGCCAGCAGGGCGCGCACCTTGGTCTCGGGCACCCGCACGGGCCTGTCGTCGTCGTCCCACACTGCCAGCGGGCCGAGCACCCCGAACCTCATGGGGCCCACCCTACACATGATGATCATCGACTGATCGGTCCGGACTGCCGTCGGACCGTCAGCAGAGCATCAGCAGAGCCGAAGCGGGCTGCGGGATCGTCGGATCAGCCGGCCGGACGGCCCGGCAGACACCACCACGGACGACGAAGGAGCACGATCATGAGCACGCACACCGCGGTTACGGCGGCCACGGACACCGAGGCGGCCGGCACGGAGTCCCCGCTGTTCCAGCCCACCCGCCTGGGCGCCCTCCGGCTGACGAACCGCCTCGTGATGGCCCCCATGACGCGCAACCGCGCGGGCGCCGACGGCGTACCGGAGCCGATCATGGCCACCTACTACGCCCAGCGCGCGTCCGCCGGGCTGATCATCGCCGAGGCCACGACGCCGAACGCGGTGGGCGCCACGTACCCCAACATCCCGGCGATGCACGACGATTCGCACGTGGCCGGGTGGCGCCGCGTCACCGACGCCGTCCGGGCGGCGGGCGGGCAGATGTTCCTCCAGCTGCAGCACGGAGGCCGGGTCGGGCACCCCGAGACCAGCGGGCACCACCCGCTCGCCCCGTCACCGGTGCCGTTGCCCGGCACGATCGTCACCCCGTCCGGGCACCGGGAGAACGTCGTGCCGCGCGAGATGACCGAGCAGGAGATCCGCGCCACCGTGGCCGACTTCGCCGCCGCGGCGCGCCGGGCGGTGGCCGCCGGCTTCGCGGGGGTCGAGGTCCACGCCGCGAACGGGTACCTGCTCCACCAGTTCCTCTCCCACCACACCAACCACCGCACCGACGGCTACGGCGGGACGGTCGCCAACCGCATCCGCTTCACCGTCGAGGTGGTCCGCGCGGTCGTCGAGGCGATCGGCGCCGAACGGGTCGGGGTACGCATCGCCCCCGGCGTCACCGCCAACGACATGGCGGAGGACGACGTCGACGAGGTCTACCCGGCACTCCTCCGGGAGCTCGACGGGCTGGGCCCGGCCTACCTGCACGTCGTCTTCGCCGACCCGGACCAGCCGCTCTTCCGCACCCTGCGAAACGCCTGGTCCGGCCGGCTGATCGCGAATCCGGCCCTTCCCTGGCCCGGCCCGCTGCCCGCCGACGGCGGCCGCGCCGCCGCCGAGCGCCTGCTCGACGCGGGCGCCGACCTGGTCTCCCTCGGCCGCTCCTTCCTGGCCAACCCCGACCTGGTCACCCGGCTGCGCACCGGGGCGCCGCTCAACCCGATCCGGGACGCGCACCTGATGTACGTGGGCGGCGAGACCGGCTACACCGACTACCCGGCCCTCGGCTGAAGCCACCCACCGGGCGGGGAACGGCCGGCCGCCGGCCCGCGCCCGGTCGGCCGGCGGCGCCGGGGCGGGCCACCCGGGCGAGGTTCCGTCCAGGCATCGGCCTGTTCGCAGAACCTCACCTCGTGCCGGCGCTGTCACTCCTGCTCGTGCCGATGGCCTGCCAAGTCGTCGAGCAGCAGGTCGGCGACCACCTCCTCGACCACGGCGATGCGCCGTTCGGCCATCGCGTCGACGAGTGCCCCGTCCCACGGTGCGGGTGTGAGGCGCCCGGGATCGGGGGCTGCGGGAACCCGGGCCGCGGCGGTCCGGTAGTCCTCGGATGCCATGCGCCACGGGACGGCTCCGGTCTTGGCGAGGACGTGGGCCGCGATGCGGATGCCCTCGCCGTCGAAGTCGCCGTGGTAGCGCAGGGAGGCTCCCTCGTCGGCGAGTCGGCGCAGCAGGTGGATCACGGCGGTGTTGGGCCAGCCGGAGGTACAGACGAGCGGCGGGCAACGGGGGCCGAAGCGGCGTAGGGCCAGGGCCGGCACGCTGGGGTTCTCGGTGACGTGCACCGGTCCTGCGGGGCCGGTGAACCCGCCGGGTGAACGGAGTTGGGCGAGGGTGAGGCCGACGGGGTGACCTGCTTCGGCGCAGATCCGGGAGATCCTGGCGACCGGGCCGTCTCCTCCGGGGCGGAGACCGACGGCGAGCACGGTGGCGGACAGGTCGTCGTCCGCCACGCCGGCCCGGCTCCAGAGTGCGCGTCGCCCCTCGGCGGCGTCCGGCATGTCCGTGCCGTACAGCACCGCCAGGGCGCGCAGGACGAGAGAGGACAGCCGGGTGCCGTCGTCGAGGGCGTGGGAGTCGCCGTCGAGGAGGCGGGCGGCGAGGACCGGCAGGGGCTCGCCGCCGGCCGGGAGTGCGGCAAGGACGGTCAGTGCGGCGGTCAGGAGGCCCCGGGTCCGGTCGGGTGACCCGTCGACGAGGCCGTTGGTCCGCAGGTGGCCGGCCCATTCCAGGAGAACGGGCTGGGCGGTGACCACCTCATGGCCGGCCAGCCACCGCCACAGGGCGTCGCGCTCACCGGTCCTGCGTTCGCGCTCGGCGGCGCGGTCGGGGATCGGGCCGAGGATCGCGGTCACCACCTCCCGGACGGGCCGGCCGCAGGCGTCCAGCACGGCGCCGTCGAGGCCGGCGAGCGGGATCGTCGGTTCGGCGCCGGGGAGCCGGTCGAGTCCGAGGAGGTCGGCCAGGGCCTCCCGGCCGGCGTCGTCGAGCGGTCCGGACCTCACCCGGCTGACGGGCCGGCCGGTCGAGAGGCGGTCGTGGACGGCCGACCAGAGGGGCCGGAGTTCGGGGACGTCGAGGGGGTGGCGGTCCGTCATGCCGGTCCGTCCGCGCCGGCGTCGTCGGGCACGAGGTCGGTGCCCGTCCAGGTGAAGCGGGCGCTGGTGACGGCGTCGTCGCCGTCGCCTCCGGTGATCAGCTGGTGGACGGCGATGCCGGAGAGCTCCCGGTAGGTGCACCACTCGTGGTCCGACGTGAGCACCAGGTCGAGGTCGAGTGCCGCGAGGAGGGCGAAGACCTGCCCGCGGTTGACGGTGTCGACGCCGACGAAGACCTCGTCGAGGAGGATCAGCCGCGGGGCCTCCGGCACCGCCTCGTAGTGGGCCGCCACGGCGGCGAAGAGCGGGAGGTGGAGGGCGATGGCCTTCTCGCCGCCCGACAGCGCGCCGTGGAGCTTCTTGGTGAGCAGTTGCCACCCGGAGCCGTTGGCACGGTCCAGCTTGACGACGAACTGGTGCCAGGCCGTGTAGTCGAGGACCTCGGCGAGCTGCTCCTCCCACGTGGCGGCCGTGTTGCGGGTCTTGGCCTCCTCGATGCGGCCGCGGAAGAACGCGTGCAACGCCTCGCGGTCGGCCTCGGTGATCCGGGCCGGGTCCTTGAGCAGCAGTTCACGGGCCGTCCGGGTGCCGGCGGGCAGGTCGGGGTGGATCTGCCACACCAGGCGGACGGCCACCCGTGAGGCGGTGCGAACCCGTTCGAGGTGGCCGTTCATCCGCTCGACGAGCTCACCGGCCTGGCGGATGCGGGAGGCGAGGTGGCGGCGGGTGTCGCCGGTGAGGGTCCGGTCGAAGAGACCGCGTTCGGCGGCCGTGATGTCGTCCTGGCTGCGGTCACGGTCGCCGGTGAGGATGGAGAGCAGGCTGCTCGCCCCGACCCGGATGCCGTCGACGGTGGCGGTGAGGACGTGGATGTCCGCCTCGGCTTCGAGTTCGAGGTCGGCACGGCTGCTGAGGCTCTGGCGGGCGCGGTGCACGGCTTCGGAGAGACGGTTCAGGGCGTCGCCGAGGTTCCTGGTCCCGTGCGGCAGGCCGGGCCACGTGGCAGCGGTCTCGCGCGCCGCCTCGAGGGTGGCCCGGGTGCCGTCCGCGGAGGTGAGGACGACGCCGAGGCCCGCGTCCTCGGGGAATCCGAGGACGCAGAGGCGCCGGAAGGCGCGGGCGGCCTCGTTGCGGGCCGTCACGGCGTCGTCGCGCCGGGCCGCGTCCTGGGCCGTGGTGGCGCTCAGCGCGCCGATCCTGCCTTCCAGGACGAGGAGCGCCCGGGTGCCGGTGTCGATCTCGCGGCGGGTCCGGCCGGAGGCCTGCCGCAGGTCGCTGATCCGGTCGGCCACCTGCCGGTAGTCCTCGCCGACGGTGCTCTCGACGGCCTGCAGCGTCGACCGGAGCCCCCGGGCGGTGGCCTCGGCGTCCTCGGCCTCGTCCAGGCTCTCGGCTGCCGCGCCCCGGGACGTCTCGGCGTGGCTGCGGGCGGTGTCCCAGGCGTGCTGGGCGGCCGTCCACGCGAGGTGGGAGTCGAGCCAGACGTCGGCCTGCTCGCGCAGTGCGTCGACCGCCGTAGTGGTCGCTTCCAGAGCGGCGCGTTCGGTCGGCAGGGCGTGCTCGGCCGACGCGACGGCGAGTGCGCGCAGCGCGGCCGCGACCGTGCCCTCCTGCCGTGCGAGCCGTTCGACGGCTTCGCGGACGGCGTCCTCGCGGGCGCCCACCTCCGACTCGGACCGCTCCCAGGCGTGCCTGGCCTGGTCCACCTCCCGGTGGTGCGGCCGGGAGCGGAGGTCCGCGCCGAGGCGCGCCCGGCGGTCGGCGAGGGTGCGCAGGCGTGCCTCGAAACCGGTGACGGCGGCGTCCGCCTCGGCCAGTTCTGCGGTGAGTTCGGCGATCCTCCTCCGCCTGGTGCGTTCCCGGGCCGCTGCTCCGATGTGGCTGGACTCCTCCTTGGTCCAGGAGCCGACCGCCGCCGCCAGCCGCCAGCTTCCGTCGGCCGCCACGGCGGCCGGGTGGCCCGCGGGGAGTGTGCGGCCGTAGGCGATGCCGGCGAGCAGCCGTTGCACCTGACCGGCCGGCACCGGGCCGTCGGGTTCGGGCGACAGGACGTCGAGCAGCGAGGGGCCCGGTGCGGGCACGGCCGAGGCCGGGTCGGCCAGGGTGTCGTGGCCGTCGACGACGACGCCGCCGTCGGGGGTCATCCAGGCGTCCAGCAGGCCGGCCGCTTCCAGGGCCGCCTCGACGCCCGCCTGGTCGGCCGGCGGCACGTCCGGCCGGAACGCCAGCAGCCGCCACAGTGGCGCTCCCGGCAGGGCCGACCGGTCGGCCGTGCGGGTGCGGGGCGGGACCGGCGGGAGATCGGCCGCGGCCGCGGTGCGTTCCAGCTCCTCGGCGCACCGGTCCCGCGCGGCGCGGGCGTCGTCCCGGCCGGCGCGCACGGTCGTCTCGCCGGCGGTGATCGTGCTCTCCGCCGCACGGGCGGCGGCCTCGACCAGCGCGAGAACGTCGGTCTCGACGGCGGCGCGGGAGGCGAGTTCCTCGGCGTCGCCGATGTTCAGCTCGGTGCAGTCGGCCGTCGCCCACCGGCGGAGCAGGCCGGCGTGGGCGTCGACGGCGGACTCGTAGGTGCGGGCGTTGCCGTCGCGGCGCGCGGTCACCTCGGCCAGCCGCTCGCGCGCCGTGTCGAGGTGGTGCTCGGCCGTGGTCCGGTCCGCGACGGAACGCTCGTGGTGTTCGAGCGCCGTGCGGACCTGGGCGATCTGGCCGTGCCGGGAGGCGACCGCACCGCGCAGCAGGCGTCGTGCGGTGCGCCCCTGTTCCCCGAGGTCTCCCGACGGACCCGGTGTGGTGCCGAGCACCGTCTGCACCTCGGTGCAGAGCGACTCCATGGCCGCCCGGCGCGCCGCGGCCCGGGTGTCCTCCCGGGCGGCGCGGGTGTGCTCGGCGCGCTGCTCGGCACGCAGCCTCGCCCCGTCGGCGCGCTCGGCGTCCTCGGTGGCCGCGTGGACCTTCCGGTCGGCGGCGGCACGGATGCGGGCGGCGGTCTGGGCAGCGTGGTCGGCCCTGCGGCGCAGCTGGTCGAGTTCCTGGCCCTGCCGGTAGACCTCGGAGTCGAGCAGCCCCTCGATGGCGCCGTCGATCTCCTGCCGCCGGTGTTCGAGCTCCTCCTTCGCCTCCCTGCCCTCCGCGCGCTGACGCAGGGCTGCGGCGTGCTCCTCCTCGCTCTCCCGGGCGATGCGGGTGAGGTTGTCCATCTCGGTCGTCGCCGAGATGAGCGCCGCCGCCCCGGCGCGCAGGACGCGCTGGGCGTAGCCCCGTTGCTGGTTCGCGACGGCGGTGGCCGCGGCCACCTCGTCGTCCAGGGTCTTCAGGTGTTCGCGCTGGCGGTCGAGGCGTTCGAATCCCTCGGCCAGTTCGGTGATCTCGCCCTGGCCGAGCGGGGGCAGGGCCCGGGACAGCAGGGAGGACAGCAGTGAAGGATCAAGGCGCTCGGAGAGCTTGGGGGTGCGGAGCTGGAGCAGGGCGGTGATCAGGGCGTCGTAGCGCTGCTCGCTCAGCCCGGGGAAGAGCGTGCTGCGGACCGTGGTGCGGTAGTCGGCCGGTGATCCGTGCAGTTCGCCCCGGCCCTGCAGGGCTTCGGCCAGGGCCGCGCGGGTGAGCGGCTGGCCCGCGTCGTTGACCAGGGCGAGGCCGCCGGGGCGGTCGATCCGCGCGCTGGTGGTGAAGTAGTCGGCGGTGACACCGGGGGTGTGCACGCTGGCCTGGAGTCTGGCACCGCAGGTGAACCGGACGGGGTCGCCGCCGCCGCCGTGGACGAACTCCAGCCAGACGTAACCGACGCGGGTCTTGCCGGAGGCGCCCTCGCCCATCAGGTTCCAGTGCATCGTGCGCTCGGAGCCGCCGAAGGTGGAGAGCCGGTTGGGGCGCAGGCTGGCGTCGAGCAGGAACGGCAGCAGCACCTCCAGCGCCTTGGACTTGCCGGTGCCGTTCTGCCCCCGCAGGAGCAGCCGGCCCTCGTGGAAGGTGAAGGTCTCGTCGTAGTAGCGCCAGACGTTGAGGATGCCGGCCCTGGAGGGCTGCCACCGCGCCGCTGCCGCCGCCGTTCGGAACGCGGAGGACTGCGAGAGCTGGGTCACGGTCATCGGGAGTCCTCCCTGGTCAGGTTGCGGGGCCGTCGGTCACGGTGCTCCGGTACCGGAACGCCGCGGGCCGGGGAACGGTGCGGTCGCCGGTCCGGCGGGCCAGCCCGAATTCGCCGAGGACGCGGACGGCATCGGCCGAGAGGCGCTGGGCGCCGTCCTCCGACTGGTAGCTCTTCGCCCACTGGGGGAAGCGCCGCAGGAGTTCGCCCGCCTCGGCGGTGAGCTGTTCCGGTGTCAGCCCGCCCGGGGCGGCCGTCAGCGGTTCCAGCAGGAGCAGGGCGGCGACGCGGGCCGTCGCGGAGTCGTCCGGGAAGCGGCTGTCGGTGGCGATCCCGTCCGGGTCGACGAGCAGCAGGCCGTCGGCCCGTTCCTCCAGCACGAATCCGCCCTGCTCGGCGGCGCGCCGGACGATCTGGCGCCCGGTCGGCGAGGTGAGGTAGGCGAGTTCGTCGGCGCGGAGCTCGTCGTGGTGGAGGACCGGGTCGTCGAGGAGGCGGCGCAGCACCGTGTGCCGCAGCCGGAGGTTGCGCTGGGCGTCGGAGGCGTCGGCGCCGCCGTACCGGCTCTCGTGCACGGTGCCGCGCAGGAGTTCCTCGAAGCGCAGCGGCACCTCCTCCGCCGGCACGGCCAGCCGGGACGGCCCGACGGGTGCGGCGAGCAGGCGCATCAGTACGGTGGCGTCCACCCGGTAGAGCACCTTGGCCTGCGCCGAGTCGGCGAAGCTCTCCGTGACGCCGTCCACGGTGAGGAGCGCGCCGTAGGACTCCAGCAGTTTGAGGACGTCCACGAAGGCCATGCGCTCGGGCCTGCTCGCCGTGTCGAAGGGCGGCAGTGCCTCGTCGGTGGCGCAGGCCTGGACGACGCGGTCGGCGATCAGCCCGACCGTCGTCACCGGGACCGGGAGCAGCTCGGCCGCGACGACGCACAGCAGGGTGTAGCGGCGGCGGTCGAACGGCGCCTTGCCGGACCGCAGCCGGCGGGCGGGTCGCGAGCCGTCGGGGACGGTCCGGATCTTGAGCAGACGCGCGTACCCCAGGCGGGGCTCCACCACGAGCTGCCAGCCGCAGTTGTAGTCGAACCACTTCGTCAACGGGCCCTGCCGGCGGCGGATCAGCTCGAAGGCCGGCGGGTCGCCGCGCTCCGTGATCAGTGGCCGGCCGAGGAGCAGTCTGACGCCGCGGGCGACGTCCTGACGCTCGGCCAGGACCAGCTGATTGGCAAGAGTGCTCATGTGCCGCTCCTGGTGGTGGTCGCGCTCCACCCGCTCATGCGGTGTCCTCACGGGTGACCGCGCGCGGGGCTCCCGGACTGCGGATCTCCACCAGGACGTCGGGCCCTTCCAGCCGACCGCGGGAGGTCCGCAGGACGGCCCGCCCACCGCCGGGAAGCGGCCGGAGCACGATCTCGACGCGGCCGTCCGAGGTGACCGCCCGACGCGCTCCGCTGCCGTCCGGTCGCTCGGCGAGCGCCCGGCCGAGGAGGTCGAGCAGGCGCTCGAAGACGGCATGATCCAGCATGCCGAAGTCGGAGAGCCGCACCGGCCCGTCGGTGCCCAGGACGTCCCAGGCCGCTTCGAGTTCGGCCCGCTCCTTGCGGGCCCGTTCGGTCCGGGCGGCCTTGATCCCCCCGATGTCGCGCACCCTGCCGGTGCGGGTGAACCGCTCGGTGCGGCCGCTGGTGCGCAGCAGGGCCGACACCTCCACCGGCGGGGCCTCGGCCCAGCCGGCCGACGACGGCACCAGTTCCGGGTCGGGATGCGCGAGATGGGCGTGGCGGGCCGGGCCGAGACCGAAGGCGGCCGACCACAGCCGGTGCAGGTCGTCCTCGGCGGGCGCCGCGGCGAACCAGCGGGCGAGCTCGCGGAAGTCCTGGACGGCGCTGGACGAGCGGCGCCGTGACTCGGTGATCCGGTCGAGGACTTGGAGGAGCGTCACGATCGCGCGGCGCGCCACGTCGTGCAGCTGCTCCACCCGCGGTCGCGACCCGTCCGCCGGCCGGAACCAGGCCTGGAGCCCCTCCCAGCGCGCCCGTCGCCGCTCCAGCCAGGCCGGCGCGGGATCGCCGTCGGCGACCGGCGGCAGCTCGGCGCCCCGCAGCGCCCGCTCGTGCAACATCCCCACCCCGCGCTGCTCCAACCGCTCCACGGCAGAGGAGACCGACTGTCCTCGCTGGTCCAGGTTGACGAGGAACTCCTGGAGGTAGGCCACCGTCGCGGCCTTCACCTCGCGAAAGGTCGCCAGGTCGGCACCCTCGGCGCGCAGCAGGCGCTGCAACTCGCCGTTGAACGCCTTGGTGTTGGCCAGCAGCGCCTCCAGGTGGCCCTCCAGCTCCTGCAGCGTGGTGAAGACCCGCCGGTCCGAGGACGCCGGGTCGCCCAGCAGGACGTACAGCTCGTCGAGCCGGTCCGTGATCGCCTCCAGCACCGCCGTCTGCAGCGCACCGGTCGAGGCGAGCACGGACAGGGCGTGCTCGACCCCGGCGAACGCGGCCTCGCCGCGCCGGGTCAGCGAGTACTGGAGGTTGCGGCGCTCGTACTCCTCGGCGGTGCGGTAGTTCTCCGCGTGGTTCTGGACCACGTCCAGCAGCTGCCACTCCCTGAGCTTGTGCAGCGCGTCCCGGAGGTCGTCGTCGTGGACCGCATCGAGCCAGCCCACCGTCCGCAGCCGGGTGCGGACCTCGTCCAGCCCGAGCGCGGTCTCCAGCCGCTCGTTGGCCGCGCCGAAGGCCTGCAGGATCGCACCGTAGAGTTCGGCCCTGTCCCCCGTCGTGAACCGGAACATCTCCGGCGGCACCCTGTGCAACGGCTCCCCTCCCCTCCGTCGGACACCACAGTACGCGGACGCACCGACACCCGGCCTCGATCAACTCCCGATTCAGCCCGGTCCGGTGCGCGAGTCGCTCCAGCTGCTTCGTGACCACCCGGCGAGCGCGCCGACCGTCCGGGGACGTCGGCGGGAACCCGGCCACGCCCCGGCCGCGCGGGCGGGCCCGGGCGGATGAGAGGGTGGGCCCCGTGAACGAGACGATCATGGCAGCCGCCCGCGAACGGGTCGCCGGACACCGGCGCCGGTTCGACCTCCGTTTCGCGGCCTACTTCGCCGCCCTGCCGGAACGCCTCGACACCCCGCCGCTCAGCCGCTTCACCCCACGCTGCCTGGAACTGCTGCGGGAGCTGTCCCTGCGCGGCGGCAAGCGGCTGCGGGTCGCCCTGCTGTACGAGGCCGCCCGGCTGGTGACCACCGACCCGGTGCCCGGCCTGGCCGAGGCCGCGCTGAGCATCGAACTGCTCCAGACCCACGGGCTCGTCCACGACGACGTCATCGACGACTCGCCCCTGCGCCGCGGCGGCCCGTCCACCTACTACGCCTACCGCCAGGACTTCCCGGAGGCGGACCGCACCGCCCTCGGCCTGGCCGTCCTGGCCGGGGACCTCGCCGCCTTCCTCTCGATGCGGGTCCTGCTGGACGCGGACGTCCCCGCCGAGCTGCGCCAGGCGATGCTGGAGGTACAGCTCGACGCCGCCGCCGAGACGGTCACCGGCCAGATCGTCGACCTCGAACGCGACTTCCGGCCACTCCCGGACGAGGAGTTCCTGCACACCGTCTGCGAGTACAAGTCCACCCGGTACTCCGTGCTCGCCCCGCTGCGACTGGGGCTGCTCGCCGCGGGTGAGGACGTGGCCCGCCACGACGCACGGCTGCGCCGGTACGCGACCCTGGTCGGCATCGGCGGCCAGCTCCGCGACGACTACCTCGACCTGTTCGGCGACGACGGCAGCACCGGCAAGTCCACCGGCAGCGACCTCCGCGCGGGCCGCCGCAGCTACGCCGTGAGCGCCCTGCTCGCCGCCGCGGACGAGACGCAGCGGGCCGTGGTGGAGTCCGCGCTCGGTGACCCGCGCTGCCCCGCCGACACGGTCGAGCACCTCCGCGAGCTGGCCCGGCGGCTGGGCGTGGACGGGAAGCTCCGCTCCGACATGCGCCGCTGCGCCGATGCGGCCCGTACCGAGGCCCGGGGCTGGCGCCCGCACTGGCGCGAGGAGGCGGTGGCCTTCTTCGAGGGCCTGCCGCTGTCGAACGTGATCCCGGGCGGGTGAACGGAGGGCCCGGGCTCCGGTGGTCACCCGGTCAATCGGGAGCCCCTCCTGTGCACCTCCCTGCGCAGCCTCCGTCCGCCGCGTGATCACGCCTCCGAGCAGGCCGTTCGGCTTGCTCTCGAGGGCCCGCCGCCGCGCGCGTACGGTGGATGTACGGCCGGACGGGCAGCCGGTGGCAGGCCCTGCGGCCCGCCACTGCGGGTGACCGCACACCGCGCTGCGGCGTTCTGCTCCCCTACAGGAGGGAATGGCCATGCCCGAGCACAGGATCGGCACGCAGGAGGAGTTCGAGGCGGCCCGAGCGGAGCTGCTCGCGGAGGAGAAGAAGCTCACCCGGCGAAGCGACGAGCTCGCGCGGAAGCGGCGGGAGCTTCCCTGGGTGCCGGTCGAGAAGGACTACGGCTTCGAGACCGCGGGCGGGACCAAGTCGCTCGCGGACCTCTTCGGCGGACGCTCGCAGCTGCTCGTCTACCACTTCATGTTCGGCCCGCCCTACGAGGCCGGCTGCCCGGTCTGCTCCTCGATCGCGGACACCCTCAGCCCCAACGCGGTCCACCTGAAAGCCCGCGACGTGACGCTGATCTGCTCCTCGCGGGCGCCGATCGACAAGCTCCTCGCCTACCGGGAGCGGATGGGCTGGCGCTTCGACTGGGTCTCCAGCGGCGGCAGCGACTTCCACCGCGACCTCGGCTTCCAGTACACCGAGGAGGAGCTGGGGCCGTTCCTCGCGGGTGACATCCCGCCGACCGTGCGTCAGATGGCGGCGGCCTGCGGCACCGACGTGCTCGGATACGTCACCGAGGGACCCGGGCTGAGCGCCTACGCGCTCGCGAACGGCACCGTCCACCGGACGTACGTCACCACTGCGCGCGGCCTTGAACCGGCCATGGCCTACTACGGCCTCCTCGACCGGACCCCGATGGGCCGGCACGAGGAGGGCGAGGAGAGCCACTGGCTGCGCCGCCACGACGAGTACGGAAACGCCTGATCGGCCGGCCACCGCGCTCGACGGTCGATGGCGTGATATCGACCGGCCCCCTTGTCGGCGCATTCCGTCTCCGTAACATGACCGGATGTCGGATTCGATCGCGCAAGGAGGATCCCACTGGAGCTGCACTTCAGCACGCTCGGACCGCTCAGGGCCCGGCGCGGCGGTCGGGAGCTGCGGCTGAACCGGGCCCGGGACCGCGCGGTGCTCGCCGTCCTGCTCGCCCACGCCGGGCGGCCGGTACCCGTGGCGGAGATCATCGACGGCGTCTGGGGCGAGGAGGCGGACGAGGCGCCGAACCGGGCCAGGGGGCTGCCCCCCACCATGTACCGGCTGCGCAACACCCTGGCCGGCGAGGACGACACCGTCGAGGGTGGCAATGTCCTGCGCCACGTCGGCAAGGCGTACCGGCTGGACGTGGACCCGGCGAACATCGACCGCACGGTGTTCCTCGCCGAACTCGCCGCCGCCACCGCCGCCCGCCGGAACCGGCAGCCCGAGCGTGCCCACGCCCTGCTCACAGCCGCGCTCGGCCGGTGGTCCGCTCCGGTGGCCCTGGACGGCGTGCCGGGCCCGTTCGCCGAGCACGACCGCCGGATGCTGGCCGGGCGCCGGGAGGAGGCCCGGTCGGCCCGACTCGAACTCGACGTCGAACTCGGACTCGACGTCGGGCTCGACGTCGGGCTCGGACTCGACGTCGGGCTCGGACCGGCGCTCACGGCGGATCCCGGGCCGGAGCCGGCCGCCGTCGTCCCCCACGCGCTGGCGCTGGCCCGGGCCGGCCGCACCGAGCAGGCCCTCGCCCTGCTCGCCGGCTCCGCCCCCGGCGGTGAGGCGGCGGCCCTGGCGGCACGCCTCCGCGGCCGGGCCCCGGACCTGGCGAGCTGGACGCCCTGGGCCTCCCGGACCGCCCCGCGTCCGGTTCGCCGACCGTTCCAGCTCCCGCCGGACATCGCCGACTTCACCGGCCGAGCAGCCTTGCTGGCCGAGCTCGCCGCCGCCCTGGCCGCGCCGGGCCCGCGCTGGGTCACCGTCACCGGGCCGCCCGGCTGCGGCAAGAGCGCGCTCGCCGTACACGCCGCCCACCGGCTCGCCCCCGGCTATCCCGACGGTCAGCTCCACGCCGCCCTGGACGGGAGAGTCCCCGGCGCGGACCCGGCCGCCGTCCTGGCCGGCTTCGTGCGGGCCCTGGGCGTCGAGGAGCAGGCCGTCCCGCCCGGTCTCGCCGACCTGCGCACGCTCTACCTCCGGCTGCTCGCCGGACGGCGCGTCCTGGTGCTGCTCGACGGCGCCGTCGGTGCCGAGCAGGTCCGCCCGCTGCTGCCGGCCGAGCCCGGGAGCGCGGCTCTCGTCACCACCGGCCGACCGCTGCCCGGTGGACACACCGTCACCGTCGGCCCGATGACGCCCGACGAGGGGATCGAACTGTTGTCCCGCGCCGTGGGTCCCCGGCGTCTGGCCCGGGAACCGGACGCGGCCCGGGCCCTGGCCGCTGCGTGCGACCATCAGCCCCGCGCCCTGCGCCTGGCCGCGAGCCGTTTGGTGGGCCGTCCCGCCTGGCCTGTTTCCGCCCTCCTTTCGAACGCCCGCGCATAAGATCCGTCTGCGAATAAACGCCAGCGTTCATCCCTCGTCAACCGGCCCATCACAAAATCCCGTCGGCGGCCGTGACCACCGTCTGATCAGGCAGGCCACTCGGGACCACCAGCGATGGAAAGAGGACGAACAGATGAATGGGACCATCACACGCATCAGCCGCGCGTCGGCCGGCACCACCGCCGTCGTGATGGCCGCGACCGGCGTACCGGGGAACCCGCGGGCCGGCCTGAGCCCGTGGCGCCACGGGGACGTCCTGATCGGCAGCGCCTGCGGCAGTACCGTCCGGCGGCACCTGCCCGGCCGGACCCACGTCGGCGGCCGGCTCCACGGCGGGATCGCCGGCCCGGGTTCCACCGAGAGCCCCCATGTCGTCCGGCCGGCGCCGGAGGCCTGCTGAGCCCCCACACGCCATGCCCCCAGCGCTTCGCGGTCAGTCTCAGCCCGCTGCGCATCCCCACGCGCCACCGCCGTCCACCAGCTCCGGCGCGCAGGCCCGGCCGGGGCCCGACGAGCCTCCGGGAGAGCCGTCATCGCCACCGAACGCGCACCCGCCACCGAACGCGCACCCGCCACCGAGCCCGCACCCGCACCCGCACCCGCACCCGCCACCGAACGCGCACCCGCCGGCACGCCGGACCTGCACTTCCACCTGCTCGGCCCGCTCACCGCCCGGGCCGGCGGCCGCCGCCTCGACCTGGGCCGCAGCCAGCAGCAGGCCTTCCTCGCCATGCTGCTCGCCCACCCGGGCCGGCCACTGACCGCCGCCCGCCTCGCCGAGGGCGTCTTCGACGAGGACAACCCGCCCGCCCGGCCCAGGTCCGTCCTGGCCACCCACGCCTACCGGCTGCGTCGCGCGCTGCGCGACCACCACGCCGAACACCTCCTGGTCACCGTCGACGGCGGCTACCGCCTCGACGTCCCCGCCGAGTCGCTGGACTCCGTCGCCTTCGACCGCCTCGTCTCGCAGGCGGACGACGCCCGCGCCGCCGCCGACCGGCCACGGGCCCGTGACCTGTTGACCCGGGCCCTGGCCCTGCACGACGGCGAGCCGCTGGCCGGACTGCCCGGAGGCCACGCCGTCGCGCTGCGCCGCCACCTGACCGAACGCCGGGTGGACGCGCTGGAGGCCAGGCTCGCCCTCGACGTCGACCTGGGGGACAACCCGTCCTGCCTGGTCGAGCTGGACCAGGCCGTGTTCGCCCACCCGTTCCGCGAGCGGTTCCGCTCCCTGCTGATGCTGGAGTACCACCTGACGGGCCGCCCGGCCGAGGCACGGGCCGCGTACGCCGATGCCCGGCGCGACTACCACACCGAGGGGCTGGACTGCCCGGAACTCGACGCCCTGCACGCACGGATCCGGCGCGCCGACCCCACGCTCGGCACGGACGCCCGCCTGGCGGCACGCCCGGCCGCCGCCCACGACCAGCCGGTCCCCGGCCGGGGGACCACCTCCGGGCCCCCGGTCCCGGAACGACTTCCCCCTCCCCTCGCCGACTTCACCGGTCGGCAGAGCGCCGTCACGGAGCTGACCGCTGTGCTCACCCGGCCCGACCCGGGCGCCGTGGTCATCGCGGCGGTCAACGGAATCGGGGGTGCCGGAAAGACCAGCCTGGCCGTCCACGTCGCCCACGCCCTGCGCGAGCGGTTCCCCGACGGGCGGCTGCACCTGGACCTGCGCGGCGCCCAGGCCGACCCGCTCGACCCGGCCGAGGCACTCGGCCTGCTGCTGACCGCCCTCGGCGTCGCGGAGCGGGAGGTCCCGGCCGACCCGGCCGAGCGCGCCGCGCTCTACCGCACCGCAGTCGCCGGCCGCCGCCTGCTGGTGGTGCTCGACAACGCAGCCTCCGCCGAGCAGACCGCCCCGTTGCTGCCCGGTGCCCGGACCTGCGCCGTCCTGGTCACGAGCCGGGTCTGGCTGACCGGCCTCCCGGGCGCCCACCACCTCCACCTCGACGCGATGGAGCCGGCCGAAGCGCTGGACCTGCTCGCCACCGTCGTCGGCCGCGCCCGGACCGAGGCCGAGCCCGAGGCGGCCACCGCGATCGTCACGGCCTGCGGCCTGCTGCCGTTGGCCGTACGGGTGGTCGGCTCCCGGCTCACCGCCGACCCCGCGCAGTCCCTGGCCGGCCTGGCCGCCGGTCTGGCCGACGAGCAGACACGACTCGCCGAACTCGCCCACCAGCACACGGCGGTGGAGCCCGTCCTGGCGCTCTCCTACGCCCGGCTCGACCCCGAACAGGCCCGCGCCCTGCGACTGCTCGCCCTTCCGGACACGCCCGTGCTCGGCCTGGACCCGGCCGCAGCACTGCTCGACCGCTCCCCGGAACGCACCCGCGAACTCCTGGAGACCCTGGTCGACCTGAACCTGCTGAACTCCCCGGCCGCCGACCGGTACGGGCTCCACGACCTGCTGCGGGTCTTCGCCCGTCGGCGCGGCGCCGACGAGGACCCCCCGGCGGAGGTCTCGGCCGCGTACGCCCGGCTGCTCGACTTCTGCCTGGCCACCGCGCGCAACGCCGAGGCGACCGCCCACCGCGTCGAGCACGCCCGCCGCAGCCTGATCACGGCGGAAACCGCCGCGCCGGGCCGGATCTTCGACACGGTCGAGGACGCCACCGCCTGGCTGCGCGACCAGACCGACCTCCACCAGGCGGTGATCCGCCGGGCCTGCCAGGACGCGGCCCTGCCGCTCGCCCAGGCCGCCGACCTGACGGACAAGATGGGCTCGATCCTGTTCGGCCGCGACTACGTGAGCACGGTCGGCGACCTGGCGGCCCGGGTCGCCGAGGCGGCGCCGGCCCGTGGCGAACGGGACGCCGAGGCACTCGCCCGCTCGGTCCGCGGCAGCATGCTCTGGCACGCCGGCTCCTATGCGGCGGCGGGCGAGGAGCTCCGCCGTTGCCTGCCGCTGTGCGCCCGGGCGGCGCTGCGCCGACTGCGCGCCAACGTCCTGCTGCTGCTCGGGGCGAACGCACGGGTGCTGTGCGAGTTCGAGGCGGCGATCGGTCCACTCGAGGAGGCGGCGTCGCTGTTCCACCGGCTCGACGACGAGGCCGCCGAGGGCCTCGCACTCGGCGAGCTCGGCTACAACCACGCGAGGTGCGGCCGCCTCTCCCGGGCCCGTGCGGCCGGCGAGCGCTGTGCCGAGCTGACCGGTGGTGAGGTGTCCATCTCCTCGTCCGTCGGGAGCTACTACCTGGCCCGGATCCTCTACCTCTGCGGTGACCTCGCGCAGGCCCTGGAGCGGGCGGAAGCCGCCCTGGCCCGGTTCCGTTCGTTCGGCATGCCCGGCTTCCAGGCCGCGACCGGAGGCCTGACCGCCCGGATCCACCTCACCGCGGGGCGGCCGACGGCGGCGGTCCGGGCCGCGGAGGAGGCACTTCCGCAGGCGCGCTGCGTCGGCGGGATGCTGGAGGGCACCGTGCTGCGCGTCCTCGGCCAGGCCCTCGCCGACCTGGGCCACCACAGCCGGGCCAGGGCCTGTCTCGGGCAGGCGCTGGAGCACTTCCGGCGGCTGGATCTCGACGCCGACGCGGCCGAGACCGAGCAGCTGCTCGGCGTGCTCATCGAATGTCCATCACCGTGACCGAGCCTCGTGTCGTGCCCCGGTCAACCGGACGGGGGCGCGTTACGAAGGGAATGCACATGTCCGTCAAGGGAATCCGTCGGGCCGTCCTGGGCCTGGCCACCACCGCGCTCGCCGGCGGGATCGCGCTCACCGGCGCCGGGACGGCTTCGGCATCGAGCGGCGGCGGCTGCGGCGGCCCGGACTGGAAGCAGACCTGCATCAGCGCCGGCGGCGGCCAGGTGTCGGCGCAGGTGACCACCAACTTCGCCAGCAACAACTGCACCGAGCAGATCATCATCTGGGACTACACCACCGGCAGCCAGGCGCTCTCCACCTCGTTCCCCTGCCACTCCGGCCAGTACACCTACACCTACACCCTCACCAACCCGACCCCGGGCCACGACTACAAGGCCGAGGCCCGCTTCTACTGGCAGCCCGGCAGCGGCTACGACTACCAGCTCAGCCCCGACCTCTGGTACTGAGTCACCGGGCGTGAGACGACTCCGCCCTCACCCCCCGGCAGGCCCTGAGCCCGCACCGCGTCCCGCCCCCGGCACCAACGGGGGCGGGACGCTCCTCGCAGGCCTCCCGTCGGCAGCAGTGCGCCCGCGCGGGGCCGGCGAGCTGCTCGTTCAAGTCGTATGCACTACAGGTAATTTCACAACCTCGAAGACTTCTACCACAAGGTCGTCGACCCGCAGTGGCTGTCGAACAGCGACGCCCCCGACGCCGCCGCCCTGCGGCAGACCCGCCAGAACTCGGCGAAGCCCCCGTGCTGGCGCGTCCTGCACCGGGTCACGTACGTCAGCCGGGTGCTCGCGCCCGTCCCGCCGCCCGGGGCGCCGCCGCTGGAGAAGGCGATGCGCGCCGAGAACATCGACAGCAACTACGAGCTGATCAGGCGCCTCGAACCGTACGTCCGACCCGCCGCCACCACCAGCGAGGCCCTGGCCGCCGCCACCCGCAGCGCCCTCGCCGCGCAGCTGCCCGAACTCCTCCCCCACGCACCGGAGATCATCGGCTACCTGCGCCGCTACTTCGGATTGGAGAACTGACCGGCACACCCCCGCCCGCCCGCCGTGCGAACGGCGGGCGGGCGCCCTTCCGCAGCGGCCCGGTCAGGTGACCAGGCCGTGGCGGTAGGCATAGACGACGGCCTGGACGCGGTCGCGGAGTTGGAGCTTGGCGAGGATGCGGGAGACGAAGGTCTTGACGGTCTCGTGGCTGATGACGAGCGCTGCGGCGATCTCGCTGTTGGAGAGGCCGTCGGCGATGAGGCGGAGAACCTCCAGTTCGCGAGGCGTGAGGGGGATGTCCCGGTGGGTCTTCTCGGCGGGGCGGATGCGGGCCGCGTAGCGCCCGACGAGTCGGCGTGTCACGTCGGGGTCGAGAAGGGCCGCGCCGGTGGCCACGGTCCGGATCCCGTGGAGCAGCCGGTCCGGAGGCGCGTCCTTGAGGAGGAAGCCGCTGGCGCCGACGCGCAGTGCCTCGTAGACGTACTCGTCCAGGTTGAACGTGGTCACCACGAGGACTTTGACGGGGTGGGGCACGCCGACGCCGGCCAGCAGGCGGGTGGCCTCGAGGCCGTCGAGGACCGGCATGCGGATGTCCATCACGACGACGTCGGGCCGCACCGTGCGGGCAAGGTCGACTCCGGTCCGTCCGTCTCCGCACTCGCCCGCCACCTCCATGTCGGGCTGGGCGCCGATGATGGTGACCAGGCCGGTGCGGACGAGCATCTGGTCGTCGCAGACCAGGACCCGGATCGGTGCGCTCACGAGGTGCCGTCGGCGGGGATGCGTGCCCGGACGGTGAAGCCGCCGTCGGGGTCGCGGCCGGCGCTGAAGTCGCCGCCCAGGAGGTCGACGCGCTCGCGCAGGCCCGCCAGGCCCCGTCCGCCGCCGACGGCGACGGCCGTGGCGCGTGAGCCGGTTCCGTCCGTGCTGACCTCCACGGTGACCTCCCTCGCGCCGCGCTGTACCTGCACGGAAGTGCGGCTGCCGTGAGCGTACTTGAGGGCGTTGGTCAGTGCTTCCTGCACCACCCGGTAGGCGACGAGGTCGGCGCTGCCGGTCGATGCCGGCGGCGTGCCCCGCTCGGTGAGGTCCACGGGCTGTCCGGCCCGGCGGGTCTGCTCGACGAGCGTGCGGACCCTGCCGACGGCCGGTGTCCTGGCCGGAGTGGCCTGCGCCGGGCCGACACCGTGATCGGCCTCAGGGCCGACGCCGTGGTCGGTGCCGCTGCCGGCGCCGTGGCCGTGGTCGGTGCCGGTGCCGGTGCCGTGGCCGCTGCCGACGCCGTGGCCGGGGTTGAGCAGGTCCAGCAGGTGCCGCAGGTCGCCGAGGGCGCGACGGCCGGTGTCGCTGACAGCGGCCAGGGACTGGTCCAGCCGCTCGGGTGCGGCCGTCAGGTAGCGGGCGGCCTCGGCCTGGACGACCATCGCGGTCACGTGGTGGGTCACCACGTCGTGCAACTCGCGGGCGATGCGGATGCGTTCGGCGGTCCTGGTCCCGGCCGCCACCCGCTCGCGGCGTGCGGCCTCCGCGGCCCGTGTGGACCGCAGCCACGCCCCGGCTCCCCAGGCCAGGGCGAGCGCCAGGTAGAACGTCACGAAGCCCGTCGCCGTCTCGCCGCCCGAACCGAGCCGGGCGAGCGCGACCGCCAGCGGCACGTACGCCACGGACAGGAGGACCACGGTGGTGCGCCGGCGCCGTTCCAGATGGGAGCCCGCGCTGACCAGCGCCACGGGCAGGGCGGTGCCGGCGGCCGAGTGGTAGCCGCACAGCTGGTCCAGGGCGAAGCCGCACGCCACCAGGGCGAGACAGCCGACCGGCCACCGTCGGCGCAGCACGAGGGAGAGGCATTCGAGCGCGAGGGCCACGACGGCGAGCGCGTCGAAGGGGCGGGTCGGCAGGTCGCCGACCTGCGTCCCGTGGCCGCTCAGTCCCGGCAGGAACGACGCGACCAGGAACAGTGCCCCGAGAGGGAGGTCGCGGAGGGTGACGTCGAGCCGTTGCCACACCTGACCGGCCTTCTGAAGGCTCATCACCGGGTGAGTGTAGCGAGGGCGTCGACGCGCCCGGCACGCCGCCGGGGGACGATGTGGCCGCGCCGACGGGCCAGCCGCAGGAAGGCGACCATGAGCAGCGCCCCGAACAGCGTCGCGTACACACTGGCCTCCGGGCCGAACTCGCCGCCGGTGATCAGCTTGGCCCCCGCCGTCGAGGCGTCCAGCAGTCCGTGCGTGTCACCGTTGCCCGAGACCTCGGTGCCGAAGATGCCGGACTCCGCGAAGTTCCAGCCGAAGTGCAGGCCGATGGGCAGCCACAGGGAGCGGGTGGCGGCGTACGCGGCGGCGAGCATGCCGCCGGCCTCGATCGCGATGGCGACGGCGCCCAGCAGGGTGGCGTCCTTGTTGAGCAGGTGGGCCGCGCCGAACGCCGTGCCGGACAGGGCCAGCGCGAGGTACGTTCCGAGGCCGCGCTCCACGAGCCGGAAGAGCAGGCCGCGGAACATCAGTTCCTCCGTGACGGCGGCGCCCGCCATGAATCCGACCAGCCCGATCGCCCCGGTCGGCGAGCCGAAGCCGTGGACCTGGTAGTCCCCGAGGACGTAGATGTTCGCGATGACCGCCCCGAACATCGCGACCCCGATCACCAGGCCCTGCAGGAGCGGCCCGGGCGCTTCCCCGCGGGCCAGTTCCGTGACCGGGCGCCGCTCGGTACGCCCCACGGCCCATCGGTAGACGAGCACCGAGAGCACGGCCGTCAGGCTGCCCCAGAGGAGCGACAGCCACGGGTTGTCCTGGACCGCGTTGGCACCTTGACCGCCGACCGCACCGGCCAGGACCACGGCCAGGATCTGCCACACCAGTTTCATGACGACTCTTTTCTCGGTTCCGTTTCCGGTTCCCTGTCCGGTCCGCGGCCGGGGCGCCGCGGCTGAACCGAACGCTAGGGAAACGGTGACCGGGAGTCGTCACCTCACAGGGGACACCTGCGCGTAGCTCTCACGGGGGACAGGCCCCCGGCACCGTCCCGGGATGCGAGCCCGTGCAGCTGCGGGGAGGCTCCGGTGCACGGCGCGCGGTTGCCACCGACGTCACTCCGACCGCGGGCGCCGCAGTCCGTCCAGGAGCAGTTCGATCAGGCGCCGGGGATCGTACTGCGGGTCTCCGCCGCCGATGCACAGGTTGCCGATGCCACGCATCAGTTCGTAGGGCTGGGTGCCCGCCCTGATCTCGTCGGCCTCGACCGCGGCATCGAGCAGCCGCGCGCAGACCGGCAGCAGACGGTCGAGGAAGTGGCCGTGCAGTGCCGCGAAGCCGCTGCTGTCCGACTGCATCGCGTCGGCCAGTCCGTGCTTGGTGACCAGGAAGTCGACGAAGAGGTCGATCCACTGGCGCAGTGCGGTGAAAGGGGAGTCGGCGCCGGCCAGCAGCTCCGGCCCGGCCTCCGCGCACTCCTCGATCTGGTGGCGGTAGACGGCCGTCACGAGATCGGCCCGGGTCGGGAAGTGCCGGTAGATCGTTCCCGTCCCCACACCCGCCCTGGCCGCGATCTGGCGGATCGGCGCGTCGACGCCGGAGGCCACGAACACCTCGGCGGCGGCCGCGAGCAGGGCCTGTTGATTGCGCAGCGCATCGGCCCGCTTGCTCCGGACCGACGCCCTCCCCGTGGGGCTCTCACTGGCCACGACTCTCCCTCCGGCACCCGTTGACAAACCGGAACGATGTTCCGGATAGTAAGCGGGACAGCGTTCCGTTTCAGGTTAGCCGAAACCGGGCGCAGCTGCCCCCTGCCCGCCGCCACCCACCCGGGGTCGGCCGCGGCACCGACCGCAGTCAGGAGAACCGCTCCTCATGAGCACATCCGCCCTCGCCACGCCCGTCCCCGTCCTGTCGTACAGCCCGGTGGTCCTGCCCGTACCCGGACGTCCCGTGGACCTCCAGGTACGCGTCTCCGCCCCCGCGTCCGGAACCGGCCTTCCCGTCATCCTCCTCTCCCACGGCCACGGCCCCTCGAACAACCTCTCCTCCCTGAACGGCTACGCGCCGCTCGCCAACTCCTGGGCGGCACAGGGATTCGTCGTCCTCCAGCCCACCCACCTCACCTCCCGGACACTGAGCCGGCTGGTCGCCGACACCCCCGGCGCACCGGACTTCTGGCGCTCCCGTGCCGAGGACATGAGCCACATCCTCGACCGGCTCGACGTGATCGAGCGCACCGTGCCGCAGCTCGCGGGACGGATCGACCACACCAAGGTCGCCCTCGCCGGACACTCGCTCGGCGGCTTCACCGCCGCCCTCCTGCTGGGCGCCGGACTCGACGACCCCGACACGGGGAACGTGGTGCACCTGGTCGAGCCGCGGATCAAGGCGGGCGTACTGCTCGCCGCGCCCGGCAGGGGCGGCGACGTCCTCAACGGGCCCATGGCCGAGCAGTGGCCGATCATCGGAGCCGTCGACTTCTCCACCATGACCGCTCCCGCTCTGGTCGTCGCGGGCGGCAAGGACGACTCCCGACACTTCACCGACATGGGTCCGGACTGGCACGCCGACCCCTACGCCCTCGCCCCCGGCCCCAAGTCCCTGCTCACCCTCTTCGAGGCGGAGCACGGACTCGGCGGGATCGCCGGATACGACGCCGCCGAAACCACCGACGAGAACCCCGAGCGGGTCGCCGCCGTCGGACGGCTCACCGCGGCCTACCTCCGCAGCCGCCTCCACCCCGGCGACACGGCCTGGCAGACCGCATGCGAGGCACTGCAAACCGATCCCGCCCCGATCGGACGAGTCGAAGCCAAGTAGACCTGATGGTCCCCACGGCCGGACCAGCCCGTCGACGGTTCGCCCGCCGCCGACGTATTCCTCCCCAGGACGTGCGCTGGTGCCCACAGACGGGCAGGCGCAGGCTGGGAGGTGCACGCCCGCCGAAATCCTTGGAGGTCTCCCGTGACCGATCCTCCTGTCCCCCACCCGGTCGGCCCGATCGTGGTCGGCACGGACGGTTCGGCCCTCGCCAGGCAGGCCATGACCTTCGCGCTCCGCGAGGCCCACCTGCGCGGTACCGGCCTGCGGGCCGTCTGCGCGTACGAGTACTCCCCCACCCGGCGCTCCGGCTTCGAATGGACGGCCGCATCCGGCCCCGGCAGCGGCCCCATCCCGCAGCAGCGCGATCTCGTCACGCAGGCCGTGGCCGACTCCGTCAAGGAACTGCAGCAACAACTCGGCGGGCCGCCCGTGGACGTGGAGATCGTCTGCGAATCCGGCCGTCCGGCGCAGGTGCTCCTCGAAGCGAGCAAGGACGCCTGCCTGCTCGTCGTCGGCTCCCGAGGGTCGGGGGCCTGGGGACGTCTCGCCCTCGGATCGACCAGCACCGAGGTCGTCCACCACGCCCGCATCCCGGTCGTCGTCGTCCCCGCGGAACACGACACCGCGTCTTCCTGAGCGTCGATTCCGGCGCGGCGCCGGCCTTGACTTGCTGAGATCCCCGCACAGTGTTCGTGACCGGTCACGGTCGGCCGCGTCGCTTCCGCTGCCCGAAGGGCCGCGAGGTGTCCGCCACTCCCCGCACCTATCTGCGCGTGGGCTGCCTCGCGTGCTCCGGCCAGGAGCTCCTCTCACCCGCGCTGTACGCCGATGACATCGAACCTGCACCATTTCGACTGAGCCCGGAGATCGCCGCCCAGTGGCACCCGGCCCTCAACGGCCGCACCAGCCTTGCCAAGATCTCACCCGGATCGCGCAGAACCGTGTGGCGGCGGGAACCCGAATGCGGCCACGAGTGGCAGGACACCCCGGCGCAACGCCAGAAGGGACAGCGCCTGCGGTGCCCGGTGTGCCGCACGATCCTCGACTCGCTCGCTTTCCACTTTCCCGGCCTCGCCGGCGAATGGTCTCCCGCCAACCCGGTCTCCGCCTGGCACGTACGACCGATCGGGCAGACGCCGTTCGTCCCTACCTAGGTGTGCGCTACGAACCCCGAGCAAATGTGGCAGGCACCCTTGGCGTCGCGCGCGAACGGCAGCGGATGCCCCGAGTGCCAGGAACACGGAAAGTCACAGGTGGAGCGGGTCGTGGCATCGCTCAGGACGGCACGAGTTCGAGGTGGGCAGTGTCCTCGTACGGTACGACCAGGGTGCGTCCGCCAGGCGCGGTCCAGTGCGCCGGCACCAGGAAGAGACGCCCGTTGGCATGCATCAGGAGCCGCAGCCCCTCGTAGCGGTAAAGGAGTTCACTACCCTCCGCCGGCTCCAGCCGGGTACCGCTGGCGCCGGCAGGGAGGTCGCGCAGCGGCTCCTTGGTGTACAGGACAACCTCCGGACGGCCCGGTAGGGAGTCCGCGTCGTCCAGCGCCCTGCCCAGTCCATAGGCGGCGGCGAAGCTGTTGACGATCCAGAATGCACTTGCGATTACCAGGAGGGTGATCCACGCCATCGCGGACCTGCACAGCCGCGCGCAGTCCGGTGAGGCCAACCAGTCCATGACCGCTGAGCGCGTGGGGGGATCCGCGCCCTCCGGAGTGCTGCCGAGCCGACGCCGATCCCGGCGTATTGCGATCCGGCGCAGCAGCCAGGTCCCATAGGTGAGTCCCACGGCGGCGGCGGCAAGGCACAGCGGCGTCGTGGCGACGGCCTCGGCGCGGGCGACACCCGGCACCAGTATCCCCACGACGCCCCGCGCCAGCGCCAGGCAGCCGATTAGGGCGACGAGGATCCCCACCCAGCCGGTGACGTTGTCCCGGTCCTCCGACAACAGCAGCAGGCGGACGCCCGTGTGGGCGGTGAGGCCCAGCAGTCCCATGACCGAGACTGCGAGGAGGGGCGGGTACACGGCCTCCACCCCATACAGCAGCATGTCCTGAAACGACAGGTTCATCAGTGACACGTAGGCGCCGAAGAAGCGGAAGCGTGCCGTAGTCGCCACGTAGCCGAAGTAGAAGAGCAGTGAGGTCGCCACCGTCGCCGGCCCCAGCACGTTGACCAGAGCCCTCACCCGTACCAGGACCTGCCCACCGGGAGACGCGGCGGCGGTCATGCTCCACCGCCCGCCGGGTCGGCGGCGTCGTCCGCGGACGGCGACGAGGCCGCGGGCGCCGACGGGGAGTGCCCCCTGAGCGGTGAGGGGCTGTTCGTCGCCCCTGGCGTCACGTCCCGGTCGGACGACGGCAGGGCGAACGTGATGACCTGCGTCTCGACCAGCCGGACCACGATCGGGTGCTGCGGTGAGAGGGAGTAACGCACGAGGTCAGGGCTGTTGCAGGGCCATGCAGCGTGCGAGGTGCAGGTTGCTTCCACCTCGACGTTGACCGTGGCCCGATGGGAACCCGGCTTGTCGGTCTCGACCCGCAGGGTACAGCCGTTGCCGTAGTCCGGTCGGAGCACGGTGCCCGGAGTACAGCCATGGGGCAGGGGAACGACCTCGGACCGCTTCGGGTGGCTGCCAGCGGTGATGCCCTCGCAACCCGGCACCAGCTTGACGTTGTCGGCGTTCGACAGCCACACCGATACGATCTTCAGCGGTACGGCGGGCGAACGGTTGGCAGGCGCGAAGCAGCCGCCTGACCTCGCACCGTCCGGTGCGGTGAAGGCCGGGAAGTGGTCGACCGGGTAGACGTTGTCCAGCGTCGCCCCGGGGAGTCTCATGTCGTCCGGGCTTCGGTCAGCCGATCACCGACCAACTCCTGTGCTTCCTAGGGTCATTGGCACTACCACGAACCGCGGAGTGTCAGTCCGCTCCGTACACTAGAGCCACGAGTACGTCGTCGAGTGTTTCCGCCGAGTTGAAGGCGAGGCCATGTCCGACTCCTCCGTTCCGCTCCCCCGCCCTCGTAGGTCCTCCCGACGTTCGAGGTCCCATATTGTCAGCCAAGACCGTTTTAATCGCACGGAGTTGCTCACCGATCGGCTGCTGATCCAGGTGGATGCCTCCCGGGTGGGGTTCGTACGGGACCAGCTGGACCCCACCCGCAGCGGGCTCGTGATCAGTGGACCGAAGGCCCTCCGGAAGGCGTCGGAGCTGCGGGACAACGACTACGCAGGCGTGCTCATCGCCGACCCGGCGTTCTACGAGAACGCCGTCGCGACAGCGGGCGAGCCATTCCTCTCGCGAACCGACGAGCTGCCCACAGCAGATCCGCTCGGCCAAGCAGTCCAGGAGCAGCTCGCCGTCGGCGCGACGGCGGCGCTCACCCCGACTGGATACCTCCGAGCCGGGGACACGGCCGCCGTACGAGCGGCTGTACGCGATGTGGTGGCGCGGGAGGATCCCCGGATCGCACTCACCCTCCCGATCGACGTCGGCTGGCTGCACGACGACCTGGTCGGCCGCCTCATCGAAGAAGTGAGCGCGGCACCGGGTATGAAAGCCGTCATGCTCGGTGGCCAGTTGGACCCGCTGGCGAGTTTCCCCGACGCGCTGGTCGGGCTGGCGCGGGTACTGACCGAGGTACCGGGAACCGCGCTGCTGCGGGCCGATCTCGCGGCGTTCGGAGCACTGGCACGGGGCGCGGTGTTCGCCGCCTACGGGCTGTCGGGGCGCTTCCGGCACGTCGTCCCGCCCGGTGAGCCTGCGAAGAGTTCCGGGTTCGCCGACTCCCCGGCCGTACTGTTCCCCGAGTTGATGGCCCTGTTCCTCGGCAAGACCCTCGCCCGCCGTTTCGCCGCGACGCACGCACCCGTGTGCGAGTGCGCTGCCTGTGGACATCGGGCGTTGGACAGCTTCCCGAGCAACCGCGACGTCCGGTCGGCAGCACAGCACAACACGGCCGTACTGATGTCCTGGCAGCAGACGATGCAGACCCTAGAGGCTGGGCCAGAGCGCCAGCGGTGGTGGCAGGAGCGCTGCCGGGCCGCAGTGGACCGGTATCCGCTTGTCAATGCCGCCGTCCAGCAGCCGAACGGCTTCAAGGTCCCGCCGCAATTGCTGAGGTGGTCCCTCCTCGATGCCGCGCCCTCGGCGCCGGCCGGCGCGGGAGCCGACTGACGGGCGGACGGACGGCTCATACCAGTCGTCCGTACAGCTCCTCGACGAAGTGCCAGGCCGCGGAGGTGTGCCGCTGCGGCCGGTACGCCTCGGGTTCCAGAGCGATCCGGATCCTGTCCGGCTCATTGACGAGCACGCCGATGCCGTAGAAGGCGGCCTCCGCCAGGATCTCGTCCAACCGTACGTGCGGGACCTCGTCGAGCAGGACAGCCCGACGGCAGAACGGTGCGAACCGGCCTGCGCGCTCCAGGCCCGTTCGCGGTTCGGCCGCCCGCACAACCACGAGGTCGACGGCGAGCGGTCGAACCGCCCGGCGCGTCACCAGATCCGTGTCCCACTCGACAGCTCCGCGCGGGAGGTCGCGGACCTCGGTCCGCTCCGGGAGGGAACCCACCGGAACCGGAAGACCGACCGGAAGACCGAGCAGGCACTCCAGCACAGGGATGCTGTCCAGACGCTCGGCACCGACCGTCTGTCGCCTGCGATGCTCGGTCTCATCGACCCGGTACAGCAGAAAGGCGCGGGTGCCCAGGACCGAGAGCATGATGCCTTCACTCTCCGCAGGAACCTGCGGCAACGCCGCCTCGCGTACCGAGCGCCACGCCGCGGGATTCGCCACACTCGCCATGGGCCCCACCCTGCCCTACCGGCTGGCGCGGCGGCCAGGCACCCCTCCGCCCAGGCCTCGTACGAGCTCGCTGGTCGCTGCCTTCCGGCGCACCGATCTGACGCTCCGGCAGCTCGCATCGCTGGTCGGGGGGTCCACGTACGGTTGCCGTTCGAGGACACCCCGGATGCATGGCACGGGGGTGCGTGCGTCCGACTGCAGGGCCCGGTACGACGAGCAGCTGAACGGCTGGAGTCCGGTACGGGCACCGCGGCGGGAAGCCCCGTGTCGGCCACGCCTGACCGTCCTGCGGGCCGGGTCTGGGGTAGCTTGCCGGAGAGCGTCCGTGTGTGGTGGCCGGCCCGCCGGCGCGAGGTCGATGCTGTCGCAAGGAAGTGAGAGCCTCGCATGTCGAACCTGCTCAGCCGCCATCGCGCGGTCATGCCGTCGTGGGTGTCGCTCTACTACGACGAGCCGATCGAGATCGTGAGCGGCAAGGGATGCCGCGTCACCGACTCCGACGGGCGGAGCTACCTCGACTTCTTCGCCGGGATCCTCACCAACATGCTCGGATACGACGTGCCCGAGGTCCGGGAAGCCGTCGAGCGGCAGCTGCGCACCGGCGTCGTGCACACGTCCACGCTGTATCTCGTCCGCTCCCAGGTGGAGTTGGCCGAGAGGATCGCGGAGCTGTCGGGCATCGCGAACGCCAAGGTGTTCTTCACCAACTCCGGTACCGAGGCCACGGAAACGGCGCTGCTGCTCGCCACCAACGCCCGCCGGTCCGACCAGGTGCTCGCCCTGCGCAACAGCTACCACGGGCGCTCGTACGGGGCCATGGCCGTTACGGGCAACCGGAGTTGGAAGAACTCCTCACTCTCGCCCGTCAACGTGCACTATCTGCACGGCACGGATCGCGCACGATTCCCGCACCTGTCCGACGGGGAGTTCCTGGCCTTCTGCGTGGACGATCTGCAGCACGTCCTCGACACGGCCACCGCCACCGACGTCGCCTGCCTGATCGCGGAGCCGGTCCAGGGTGTCGGTGGCTTCACCGCCGCACCCGACGGGCTCCTCGCGAGATACCGGGAGATCCTGGACCGGTACGGGATCCTGCTGGTCTCGGACGAGGTGCAGACCGGTTGGGGTCGTACCGGAGAGCACTTCTGGGGCATCCAGGCCCATGGCGTGACACCCGACATCATGACCTTCGCGAAGGGCCTGGGGAACGGATTCGCCATCGGCGGTGTCGTCACGGGCGGGGCGCTCATGGACGCGCTTCCGGCCAATGGCATCTCCACCTTCGGCGGCAACCCGATCGCGACGGCGGCTGCCAAAGCCACCCTCGACTACCTGCTCGCGCACGACCTCCAGTCCCACGCGCACCGGGTCGGCCGCATGCTGATCGACGGCCTGCGGACCGCCGCGGAGGGGCTTCCGGTCGTGGGAGACGTCCGGGGCAAGGGCCTGATGTTCGCCGTCGACCTGATCGCCCCTGACTCGGGAGCACCGAGCCCGTCGCTGGCCGGCCGGGTGCTGGACGAGTCGAAGCGACGGGGTCTGCTCATCGGCAGGGGCGGTCTTCGCGGCCACACCCTTCGGATGGCTCCCCCGCTCACCCTCAGCGAGGACGAGGCCCGGGACGGACTCGGCATCCTCGTCGACTCACTCGCCGCCGTCTGCTGACTCCGCCCGCCGAGGAGTCCGTGGGGCCGCACCCGGGCGGCGGGGGCGGTGGGACGCTCGGGGCCGGTACACACCGGGTCCGAGGTCCCGCTTCGGCGCCACGTTCTCGGCCCAACGGCGGCAGTGGTCACGGGCGTCGTCGCCGGCGTGCCCGTCCCGGACGGCGCGCTCCGTTCCGGCAGGCCGCGGAGGGCGCGCTGACCGGCCCTGGCCATCCTTGCCTCGTTCGGCTGCATCACGCTGCGCGGCGCGATCACGCGCGCACCTCCGGCGGGCCGCTCAGAGCTGGACGGTGAACCAGGTGGTCTTGCCGCTGCCGCTGGGGCGGACCCCCCAGCCGTCGGCCAGGGTGCCGACGATGATGAGCCCCCGGCCGGACTCCTCCTCGCTGGCAGCAAGGCGGGGGTGGGGCAGCTGGGGGCTGTGGTCGCTGATCTCGACGGTGAGTTCGGTGCTGGTGCGGCGCAGCTGCAGTTCGATCGGCCCCCGGCCGTGCTGGACGGAGTTGGTGAGAATTTCGGACAGCAACAGGCAGGTATCGGCGCTTCGCTCGGCGCAGCCCCAGGCGGTGAGCGTCTTGGTGAGGAAGGCGCGGGCCTCGCCGACGGAGGAGGGGATGGCGGGCAGGTCGGCGGTGGCGGTGGCCAGCGGGGCGGCGGGAAGCTGCAGCAGTAGGAGGGTAACGTCGTCGTTGTGGCCGTCGGTGTCGGGCAGCACCGCGGCGAGGACGTGGTCGGCGACGGCTTCCAGTCCGCCGTCCCCGGCGAAGGCGTGGCCGACGGTCGCGGCCAGCTCGGTGATCTGGGCCTCGATGTCGCCGCCGGGGGTCTCGACCAGGCCGTCGGTGTAGAGCAGCAGCGTGGCACCGGGCGGTACGGCCAGACATGCCTGCTGGTGGGGAATGCCGCCGACGCCCAGCGGGGCACTCACCGGGGCCGGCAGGTCCCGGATGGTCTCTCCGGGGGCGGCGAGGAGGACGGGCAGGTGCCCGGCCGAGCAGATCGTGACCTCGCCGGCGTCCGGGGCGATGACGAGGTAGCAGCAGGTGACCAGTTGGTCGGGCAGCTCCAGGTCGGTGACGGCCGCGTCCAAGGCCTGCATCAGCTGGCGAGGTTCCATACCGGTCTTGGCCAACGCGTGGGCGGCGGAGCGCAGCTGTCCCATGACGGCGGCCGCTTCCAGCCCGCGGCCCATGACGTCGCCGATCAGGACGCCGACGCGGCCGGCACCCAGGGGGATGAGGTCGAACCAGTCGCCGCCGACCCCGGCACCCTGGGTGGCGGGCAGGTAGCGGCTGGCGGTGGCCAGGCCCGGAATGGCGGTCGGGGTGCCCATCAGGCTGCGCTGCAGGGTGAGGGCGATGTGCCGTTGCTGTTCGTACAGCGCGGTGAGCTCCTCCTCCGCTCGTTTTCGGTCGCTGATGTCGCGGACGATGGCGCAGGCGCCGGTCACCGTACCGTCGGCGGTCCGGGTGGGCCACAGGGTCACGTCCACGTCGATCAGCCGGCCGGTGCGGTGGACCTGCAGCGTCTCGAAGTGCTCGACCTTCTCACCGTCGCCCAGCCGCTTCAGCAGTTTGGTGATCTCCTCCCGGTGCTCGGGCGGGGCCAGCATGGCCACATGGCGGCCGAGCGCCTCGGCGGCCGTGTAGCCGTACAGCGACTGGGCGGCGGCGTTCCAGTAGGTGATGCGGCCGTCGAGGGTCTTGGCGAGGATGGAGTCCTGGGAGGACTCCACCAGCGCGGCAAGCTCGTTGATGCGGGCTTCGGCGGCCTTGCGGTCGCTGACGTCGCGTACGGCAGCGGAGAACAGCAGACCGTCCGCCGTCTCCAGCGGGCTGAGACTGATCTCGACCGGAAACTCCGTGCCGTCCTTGCGCAACCCGTACAGCTCCAGCCCCGCCCCCATCGGACGCACCTGCCGGTTCGCCGCGTACTCGTCGCGATGCCGATGATGCTGACCCCGGAACCGCGTCGGCACCAGCAACTCCACCGGACGCCCCAGCAGTTCCTCACGCGGATAGCCGAACAGCGCCTCCGTCTGCGCATTGACCAGCGTGATGACCCCCGCGTCGTCCGCGATCACCATCGCGTCCGGCGCCGCCTCCAACAGCGCCCGGAAGCGTTCCTCCACCGCCCCCACACCCACCGTGACACCCCGGCAGCCCTGCCCCTGGCCGGCAGCCGCGTCTTTGCCCGATGATCTCCGGCCCACCACGTCGCCCACGCCTGCTCCCTTGCCTGCTGTACCGGTGGTGCTGCCCCACCCCAGCGCATCAGGACTCCGGGCGCCATTACATGTCCGCAACTGACCGTCGACGCTTGAACATACCCAAGAGAAGATCAAAAAACGACCATATGCTGGCCTTGGTCCGACTCCCCCACGACAGCGACCGGGCGGCTTCGGGAGCCCACGACGGACATGCCCATCGCAAAGCCCCGGCCAACGGATTCCGATATGATGCACGACGGCCGATCGGCGATCGAATGACAGGCCAGGCGGTCCTGACTGTTCGGGTGGTCCCACCGGGAGTGGTTCCCTCGAACGGGTGGGGCGGCCGCGGCGTTATCGTCCGACGAAGGGCCACAGCTCGGCCCAGCACGAGCACATCCGCTCCGCCGCCGCCTCGGTTATGCCTCCGCCGAGGCCAACCGACTCGCCGACAGCGTCGCCGACAACGAGTTCCGCGCCGCCCGACGCCGCCGCCGCGACCAGCGCTGACACGGATAGAAGTTCCAGCGGCACGGCCGGGGCCGTAGCCAGCCCCCGCACCCGCTCAACGATCTTTCCCCGAAGGCCCGCAGCAGGACCATTCGCTGTGCATCACGTCTGCTTGAGTGGTGTATCGACCCGTCGCATGTCGCGACGTCGCTACAGTCGCCGCTCATTTCGCACATAGCCGATGTGCGACCGCGGCCTCCGGCGGACAGTCCAGACGGGCCTGCGGGGCGGTCGCTTTTGTGCGGCCGGAATCTCCGTCTACTGTCCTGCCACTGGCCCTGTCAGGCGATGCTGATCCGCATTGCCTGACCCGGGACCGTCGCAAGGCCTACCTCCCGTGTCGCGCCCGGTGGGTCGCGATCACCTCGCGGTACCACGCGTACGACGCCCTCGGCGTGCGGCGCTGCGTCGCGAAGTCGACGTGGACGAGGCCGAAGCGCTGGTGGTAGCCCTCGGCCCGTCGAACAGGCTGTCATTCTAGACATGCAGCAACGGCGACCATCAACCGTCTTGTCAGCAGAAGCCATTGGCAATTCTCGACCACCTCTGCGTGAGCGCGACCCGGCCTTCGACACGCGATGCGCCGCAGTCCACTCTCTGTACAGCCCGAACAAGGCTTTCGACATTCGGCGCCGAGTCCTGAAGCCCACCTGAACCAGGTCCTGATCCGCGCCGGTCTCCGGCGTCATGCACCGGAGTGCACGTATGCGGCCCAGAGCGACGGTGCAGCACGGTATCGGTCCCGCAGCCTGTGCACCGTCCGGTGGAGGGCCTCAGCGGATCGCGGGATGTCAAGGTCGCCCGACTCGTCCCCGAGCATGTCGTAGAACGACCTCGCGGCCTGCTCCGCGACGGTGTCATCGATCTCCCAGAGTGTTCCGATGACATGCCGGAAGCCCGCCAACTGGAATGCGCTGGTTAGTTGGATGGCTTCATCTATGAGATCGGTGTTTGTGTTCGCCGCGGTGCTGCAGGCCGAGAGATAGGCAAGCTCTGCGGAGCCAAGATTGATCCGAGCGAGACTCGCCACGGTCAGCGGGGCGGATTGGTGGTCGCTGAGCAAGAGCCTGCTCCGTGATGGATCCGTCCGGTCGGTGATCCCGTGACAGGCAAAATGAACGATGGCGCTCTGCTCCAGCGCAACGAGGACCTTCTCTCGCGTCGGGCCATCAGCGCCGGCACCGCCGCCAGGAGGTGCTGTGCCGATAAAGGTCCGCGGGGAGGGCAGGCGAGCACCCACCCAGTCAGCCTCGGCCGCAGCCCTACTCAATGGGGCTCCGTTCGGAAGATCGGGTGTGACAGGCATAGCCACGACCAGCGAACAACGGTCGACGGTCGAGACTCCGCGCGTGGCTCTCCGGGCGTACCGCAGCGAACGCACACTCGGCGCGTACGAGGAGATCACACGGTCCAACACGGTGCGGCTATCCCGCCCATCTCGGTGGTACCCCGCGGCATGGAGGGGCAGGAGTCCGAGGACCCCACCTGGAAGCCACCAGACGCGCGGCATCGGCAAATCGGGGGACGGCAGGGAGTTCAGGCCGAGGCTCGTGAGAACCGGTTCAGCGGCAACGTCCCAGAGCCACTCCAGGACCGCCGACAAATCACGTTGCGCCTGGACTCTCTCGCCTCGGGTAGCCTGCGGGTCGCCGGCCGTGGCAAGAGCGGCGTAAAAGGCATTGATCCGGGCGATAAGCGACTCGGCGTCAAGTCCACCGAGGCGGACCCTGCCAGCACCGTTCTCCGTGACCGCGATGGCATCGCTGCCGTACCTGCTGACGTTGAACACTACGACGGGGCCTAACCGAGCTTCCTTGATCAGGTCCTCGGCAGACGGTTGACGAAGGAAATCCGCGAAGCCGCCCAAGTCGCGCACCTGGTCGATAAGCTCGCGAAGGTCCAAAGCCGCCCGATGCCTGCCGAGTGGCTGCGGCGCTCCCAGCGCGCCGACGCGCGTTGAAGCCTCGGCGGCCGCAGTTGGCGGCGAAGGAACATCGGAGTCGAGCACGTCGGTCAGCTGAACAAACCGATCGGCCATGCGTGGGTGGACTTGCCTAAGGGCTGTCAGGTCTGTCCTATTCTCTAACGCTTGGCCGAGCAGAACCGCACGCCCCGCCTCCAGTACGACCAGTGCTCGGTCGAGCACCGGAGAGGCAGGCGATTCCGAGCCCGAGCAACTCAGCAGCAGCGCCGCGGCATCACTGGCGAGCCCGGACACTTCACCGAGTTCGTGCTGCTGGTCGCTTCGCCTGAGCCACCGTTCTGCGACGATCGGCAACAGCTCGACTGCGGCAGCTAGCAGCTCGGCCGCCCGGGCAGGTTCCGACTCAGCGAGCAGTGCCGTCGCCGACCTCGCCGCGCGAATCCGAGTGGACGGCGCACCTGAGGTGAGTTTAAGCACCTCCTCGAAGGCGTTGACGGCCTCCTCCCTGCCACGGCCCGTCGCTTGGAATTGGGCTTCCAGGGAGATCCCGAGATTTGCCAGCACAGCCGTCCGGGAGGGTTGCTCCGCCGAACTGGATGCCACCGCCTGCCGGCCGGCTTCAATCGCGGACTCGAGGTCACGCGGATTACCGGTAGCGCTGAACCTCGAGCGCAGTGCGCCTCCGAGATTGGAGATGAACCATGCGCGGTCGGGGTGGCCGACCGGCGTGACATCCGCAGCCTCCCTGAGCAGCTCGACGGCGTCATCCAGGTCCCGTAGGTCGCCGCTGAGCCCGTACCTGGCCTCCAAGGACATCGCATAATTGGACAGAAGCAACCCACGATCCGGGTGGCCGGCCACCGCACGACGCATGGCCTCGGCGTTCGCCTGAATCGCCGCCTCCAAGTCTGCTTCCGCACCGGCACGCCAGAATCTCGTCTGCAATGCTCCCGAGAGATTGGACAGGTACCTGGGTCGGTCCGGGTGGTCCGACTGAGTGGCCGCGACAGCTTGCTCTCCGTACAAGATCGCGGCATCCAGGTCCGCCGTTGTGCCAGACCGCCGGAATCTCTCGGCCAGGGCGAGGGCCACGTTGGCCAAGTAGCCTGGCAGGCCCGGGTGGCTCTCCGGTGCCGCCTCAACTGCCTGTTCCCCAAAACCGATCGCCGCTTCCAGATCCGCAGCTTCTCCAAAGAACCGAAACCGGGTACTCAATGCGATGCCGAGATTAGACAGGTGGTTCGCGCGCTCAGCATGACCGTTCGGCGCTAGCTCGACCGCCTCCTGCAGAGCTTCGATGCCAAGCTCCATGTCGGTGGACACCGCTGTCAGCCGGAACCGCGCCTGCAACGCGCTGCCGTAGTTGGACAGCGCCGCTGGTCGCTCGGAGTGTCCGACCGGAGTGACCTCCAGGGCTCTCCCCAGGGCGTCGATGGCATCGTCGATGTCCTGTACCGCTCCGCCAGCTTCGAAGCTAGTCTGCATGGCGTGTCCGAGGTTGCCGAGAATCGCGCGCAGCAACCGCGAGTCGGTCGGCGCTCTGTTAGCCGCACGTTGACTCAGCAGGACGGCCTCAGCCAGGTCCTCCGCCTTCCCGGATTGCTCAAACCTGATCCGATGAGCAACTCCGAGGTTGGACAGGTACCCGGCAAATGCCGGGTCTTCCGGGTTTGCGAGTTCCATCGCCTGCCGATGTCTGCAGATGGCCTCGTCCAGGTCATCCATGTTCCCGTTATATCCGAAAGCAATCAGCAGCACCTCACCGAGATTCGCGGGCAGGCTCGGAGCGAGGGCGTCGTCCCGGATAGCTCGGTCTACGCCTTGCCGAGCAACACCGATGGATTCCTTCAGATCTGCTGACGCGCCAGCAGATCTGAATCGGTCCAGCAGTGCCTGGCTCAGTAGCATCACCGCAGTGCGGTGCCCCGGCTCTCCCGCCCGGAGAGCCTCAACTGCTTGCCTGAAGACAGCAATCGCTTCATCGAGGTCGGATGGGTCTGTGCGGCGTTGGAAGCGTTCCTGTAGAGCCACCGCGAGGGTCGTCAAAGCCTCTCCTCGGATCGGCGACTCAGGAAGGCCCGCAATCACCGCCTGCTGCATGCAGTCAAGGGCTTTGTCGAGATCAGTAGGCTCCTGGGTCCGAACGAACCTGCTCCATGCTAAGGATCCTGCGTTGAACAGAATCTCCGCGAGCGGGGAATGATCCGCTGAAGTGATCTTCACCGCCTCCTCGGCGAAAGCAAGGGCAGCATCCTGGTCCGCTGGGTCACCGAGCAGATCAAACTGTCGCTGCAGGGCAATGCTCAGCTGCGACAGGCGTCGGGCTCGCATGGGGTCATCAGGCGCGGTGGCCGCAGCGATGCGGTACCACAATCGGACAACCATGCCAACATTGGACCGGTCGACTTTCCCGAGCGTCGATGCCGCACTGTTCGCAGCATGGTCGACAATGACGGGGAGCAAGACCTCGGGCAGGGGCTCTACATTAGCGATAAAGCAGGGCGCGAACGCCTCGGCGGCGGCGATCCAGTCGCCTAGACCGGCCCCGGACTCCTGAGCCCTGATGCGGTAAAAGTGCACCCATCCCAGCACCAGCCACCCCTCGACGCTGCCCTCACCGTTCCGCAGGCTCTGCTTGAGCAGCTGCGCGTTCGCGAGGATCTCGGGACCGAGCGCAACCCTGGGATCATCGGCCAAGCGGATCGAACTCAGCTGCCCCATCGCAGTGTTCAGGTGGTCGCGGTACAAGGCTGCTCCCGGCTAGTGCTACATCCGGCCCCCGACGACGATGACAGCCAGCCGGGCAGTGATCCGAACAACGCCGACCTGAGTCTATGTCAGTGATCATACTGCCATGCGCTGTTGACGGAGCCGTCCATACGTACCGACATCACTACCAGCACTCCTACGCTATTGTCCTCCTGGGCTAGCTCCATGCGTCAACGGCTACTGAGAGCGCCATGCGAGTGGGATCGCCAACTCCTGGGAGGGTGAATGACCAACGGGCCAGAAGACCAGCTTGCGGACGCGCTCGCCCACATCTGCGGGGATACGGCGGGGATCCGCGAAGCTCTGGAACCCAACACCGACCCGCTGGACCACCTCCTAGAAGCCGTACGTACCGACGAGGGCGTCACCACTGCCCTGAACAACCTCCATGTCGCCCTACAGGCGGCGGGTGACGCCCTGGGCGTACACGGCCACAACCGATCCCCGGCGAGTGGTCTGCGCCTCGCCGGAGCCGTGGCCTCCCGGCCAAGGGAGGCTCTCCTGATCTGCCCAACCGGACGTTGCAGCCGGTACGACCGACCCAATCCGACCACTCCCACTCCAACCTGTGCCATCGACGGCCTGGCGCTGCGCCAGACGCTGCTCTGACATGGGCGGCCTGTGGGCAACACTCAGCAGCAAATTGGCGGAACGCTGGCTGTCCTTGCTGGTTCTTCCGGGCGCATTGTTCGTGTCGGCCGTCGCAGCCGCCCGGATGCTCGGCTACAGCCACGCCATAGATCTCGCTCTACTGGTGCGCCAGGTGAAGCACTGGACAACCGCGATCAAGGTGGCTGGCTTTCCCGGACTGGCCGTCGCCATGGCGGCACTTCTACTTGCCTCCGCTGCGGCTGGTCTTGTCGCCCAAGCCCTAGGTTCAGCGTGCGAGTACGTCGTGCTGGCGGGCCGATGGGAATCCTGGCCGCCGCCGCTACGGCAAATCGCTCGACAATGCGTCCACAGGCGGCGCCTCAGGTGGGAACGCGAACGGGCCGCCTACGCACAGGAATGGAACGCGGCCGCACGCCGCACAGCCCTAGCCGCCCGGTCGGATCCGCAATCCGGTAGGGCCGGCCAGGTAGCGCTCCAGCGAGACGTTCTCCTCGATGCCGCGTACCAACGGATCACTCTCATCTCAGAGTTCGAACCCGAGCGTCCCACATGGACCGGTGACCGCATCCATGCCGTCATGGTCCGTCTCGAAGAGGCCTACCGCCTTGATCTCGGAGTCGTCTGGCCATCGCTGTGGTGCACCCTGCCCGAAGTCGAACGCACCGAGATCAACGGAGCCCGTGAGGCCCTGACACGTGCCACCACCCTGGCCGGCTGGTCGCTGCTCTACCTCTCGCTCACGGCGATCTGGTGGCCCGGTCTCGTCATCGCCTGTGTCACGGCGGCCACCGCCTGGCGTCGCACTCGGGGTGCCGCCGACACCTACGCTCAGCTCATCGAGGCAAGCACCCAGTTGCATGCCCGCGCACTCGCCCGCCAGCTCGGAATCGGCCCGGAGGGCGAGGAGCGCCTCACTCCCGAAACGGGATGGGATCTCACGTGCTTTCTACAAGGGCGTAGTCGGGGCACTGTAGCCACCGGCACACAGGCATCGACGACCAGCTTGCCCTAGCCCGTCAAAAAACCTTCAACAGATGCCGCAAACTCCACTATATGGAAGGGGGGTTGGACCTCCAGTGTCGCCCAAAGCAGGCACTCTGGTCTAACTGTCGGTCTCACGTGCGAACATTCCGGGAGGGTGCGGGAGGAGCAGACAGGTGGACCCGGAGGACTTCTTCAACAGCCGGCCGACCGGCTGGCTCGGCGAGCACTGGGCATGGGCCCTCGACGTGCCTCTCCTGGAGGAACTGCGTCGCGGCCCCCTCACGGACCGAACAGACCTCGAAGTCGGTCTTGCTCTGACCAGGCTGCTCCACGAGGACTTCACTGCCTACGGCACGGGCGGTGGCGAGCGGATGAACAACGATTCGGTTGTGGTTGCCATCAAGGCCCACCGTGCCGTCCTAGAGAGGCTCGGTCTGGAGCCACCGCGCCTACCGTTCCGCAACTTCTCCTCCTTCTACGACTACTGGCGCCGCCAAGGAATGTCCGGCGGTGGCGGCTGGGCAGCCCGACGAGAATGCATGGAAGGGCTCTTCGGACCGTCTCGGGACGTGCTGGAAGAGATCGAGGAAGCCGAGTACGAGGCGCAGTTCCGGAAGTCCACTACCGGAAGGTTCAAGAACCTGATCTTCGCGGCCGTCGGACCGAAGCCGAAGATCGTCCTCCGCGACGCCGTCAACAATGACGTGGAAATCGTCGAGAACGCGGAGAACTGCCTCGTCTTCGATCACCAACTCCCGCCCAACGGCCTAACCTGGAGCCAGATGGTGACCTGGTGGGCCGAGCTCCACCAGGTCCCCGCCGTCGGAATCGACTCCGCCCATCAGCTTTACGCCCGCCTCTTCGCCTCACTCGACTCCGGGCCTGAGCAGATCCTCTTCCGCACCTACTGCTCCCGTTACGGGCACGCACAAGGCCCCGACACCCCGGCCCTCATTCCCCAGGTCTACCTGCACTCCGACCCATACACGCGCCGCACCCCCGGTCACACCCCGACTCTGCCCAGACAACGGATGGACTTCCTACTCCTGACCCCCGACCGCTCCCGCATCGTCATCGAGGTGGACGGGATCCACCACTACGCCGACTCGCAGCGCAACGCATCGCCGCGCCTCTACGCGGAGATGGTGGCCGAGGACCGCCGACTCCGCCTGAGCGGGTACGACATCTACCGATTCGGCGGCCACGAGTTCACCCAACCCGACATCACCGCGAAACTCGACACGTTCTTCGACGAACTGCTGCTGCGACACAAACGCCCCGGGACATAGAGCCCTCCGCGCCCGGGCCCCGCTACCGCACCACGGCCTTCGCCCGGCGGGCGGCGATCAAGTCGCGGTACCAGGCGTACGAGGCCCTCGGCGTGCGCCGCTGCGTCTCGAAGACGACGTGGACGAGGCCGAATCTTTGACTGAACCCTTCAGCGCGTCGAACAGGCTGTCATTATAGGGAAGTCTTAACTCTAAGTCACCACTCCTTCCAAGTACACTATCTGCCAGTTAAGTTGAAGGCCGCAGCGCCGGGGATCTTACTTCGCGAATCGCTCCCGATGCACACGGATCAGCTGCCGATACCACGCGTACGACGCCCTCGGCGTGCGGCGCTGCGTCGCGAAGTCGACGTGGACGAGGCCGAAGCGCTGGTGGTAGCCCTCGGCCCACTCGAAGTTGTCCAGGAGGGACCAGGTGTAGTAGCCGCGGACGTCGACGCCTTCGGCGACGGCTTGGGCGAGGGCGTCGAGGTGGGCGGCCAGGTAGTCGATACGGGGCTGGTCGGGATCGGTGGACTCTTCGACGGAGCAGCCGTTCTCGGTGATGGTGATGGGCGGGAGGGCGGTGCCGTACGACTCGCGCAGGTGGGCGAGGAGTCGGCGCAGGCCGTCGGGGACGACGGGCCAGCCGAAGGCGGTGTGCGGGACGTCGGGGATGTCGACGAGGTCGAAGGGCAGGCCGGGGTCGGTGGGGGCGGCGACGCGGGTGGGGTTGTAGTAGTTGACGCCGAGGCCGTCGAGGCCGGGGGTGTGGATGAGGTCGGTGTCGCCCGGGTGGACGGCGCCGTAGATGTCGTCGGGGACGCCGAGGGCGGAGAGGTCGGGGTAGCGGCCGAGGAGGACGGGGTCGGTGAACAGGCGGTTGTGCAGGGCGTCGTAGGCCTGGGCTGCGGCCGCGTCCTCGGCGGAGCCGGACGCCGGCTCCACGGGGGTGAGGTTGTTGGAGAGCATCACCTTCAGCCCTCGCTCATGGAGCACCGAGGCGGCGAGGCCGTGGCCGAGGAGTTGGTGGTGGGCCGCGGGGAGGGCCTCGAACATCAGGGCGCGGCCGGGGCCGTGGATGCCCATCGCGTAGCCGAACACCGTGTGCACGAAAGGCTCGTTGAGGGTGATCCAGGCGGGGACGCGGTCGCCGAGCCGGTCGGCGACGGTCCCCGCGTACTCGGCGAAGCGGTAGGCGGTGTCGCGGTTGAGCCAGCCGCCGTGGTCTTCGAGCGCCTGGGGCAGGTCCCAGTGGAAGAGGGTGGGCAGCGGCTCTATGCCGGCTTCGAGCAGGGCGTCCACCAAGCGGTCGTAGAAGGCGAGGCCGGCGGCGTTCACAGGGCCGGCGCCCGTGGGCTGGATGCGGGGCCAGGCGATGGAGAAGCGGTAGCCATCGAGCCCGAGGTCCTTCATCAGGGCGATGTCCTCGGGGTAGCGATGGTAGTGGTCGCAGGCCACCGCGCCCGTGTGCCCGTCTCGTACGGCCCCGGGGCGGGCCACGAACACGTCCCACACCGAAGGCCCACGCCCGTCCTCGTCCACCGCCCCCTCGATCTGGTAGGCGGCGGTGGCGGCACCCCAGCGGAACCCCGCCGGCAGGTCGAGACGATCCGGCATGGCTGCCTCCTGAACGAGAATATGAGGAGCACTCATGTTACTGACGCGGCGCCGAAGCGCCAGAGGCAAAGCTGCCCGGGCCCGCGCCCGCCGCAGCCCTCTCCGCAGCTGGCTACGCTCGGTGGCACGGGCGCAGGCACGAGCGCAGGCACGGGCGCAGGCCGCAGGCGAGATCGTCCGGACAGCCTCGTGCGAGGCATCGACACACGGAACGGCACAGGGACGAGCATGAGCAACCCATTCCAGGACCCGGGCTTCTTCCGGAACCCGTACCCCACCTTCGCGGCACTCCGGAGTGCCTCGCCGGTCCGGAAGGTGCCGGGTGGAGCAGGGCAGTCGAGCTACCTCGTCACCGGCTACGCCGAAGCCAGAGCGGCGTTCACCGACCCTGGCCTGTCGAAGGACACCGCGCGCTTCTTCGCCGGCAAGGAGACCGGGCGCAATCTGCACCCGGCCGTGTCGCAGAGCATGCTGGCGACCGATCCGCCGCAGCACACCCGGCTGCGAAGCCTGGTGGCAAAAGCGTTCACTCCAGGGGCCGTTGCCCTGCTCCGCCCGTACATCGCGCGCGTGACGGACGAGTTGCTCGACGCGTGGGTGCCGGGCGAGCGGACCGACGCCATCGAGGCCCTCGCGGTACCGCTGCCCGTCGCCGTCATCTGCCAACTGCTGGGAGTTCCGGACGCCGACCGCGCGGCGGTCCGCACCTGGTCGAACGAACTCTTCGCGGCCGGACAGCCCGAACGGATCGACTCCGCCTCGCACGCCGTCGCCGGCTACCTGGCCGACCTCATCACGGCCAAGCGCCGCACCCCCGACGACAGCCTGCTCAGCGACTTGATCCGGGCCCGCGACGGCGGGGACCGGCTCAGCGAGGACGAACTGGTCTCCCTTGCGGTGCTCCTTCTCGTAGCCGGGCACGAGACCACCACCAACCTGATCGGCAACGGCCTCCTGGCGCTGCTCCAGGCCCCGGAATCGCTGCACCGCCTGCGCGACGACCCCGGCCTGGTCGAGACAGCCGTGGACGAGCTGCTCCGGCTCGACTCCCCCGTCAGCATGGCCACGTTCCGCTTCGCGACCGAGACCATCAGGCTGGGTGAGACGGAGATTCCCGCAGGGTCACCCGTGCTCATCGCGCCGGGCGCCGCAAACCGCGACCCCGCCCGCTTCCCCGAACCGGACCAGCTCGACCTTGACCGCGAGCCCGGAGGACACCTCGCGTTCGGACACGGCATCCACCGATGCCTCGGCGCGCCCCTGGCACGCGCCGAAGCCGGGATCGCACTCCGCGCCCTCGCCACCCGCTTTCCCCGACTCCGCCTCGCCGTGCCCCCGGAGGAGTTGGAGTGGCGGCACACGAGACTGATGCGCGGCCTGGTTGCCTTGCCGGTCCTGCTGTGACGGGGGCCTGCCACGCCAGCGCAACCGTCCCCGCCCCTATTTGCAGGGCGTCATCATCTTGGCCCCTACATGTCGCTGCCGCCACGGTGCGCGCCGTGCTCCAGATACGCAGTCTCCGCGCGTGATCGGGCCTCCAGTGCGACGTGAACGCGGCGGGCGAGTCGTGGGATGAGGAGACTGTCGATCTGATCCGAGCCGTGGAAGGCGAACTCGCCGATCTCCACTCCGTCCAAGGTAATCTGGGCGCGTTCCTCGGCTGGCAGGACGCCTCCGTCGAAGACGAAGAGCAACTTGTCCCCCTCGGTCGGATGGGGCGCCCAGTCCACGACGAGAAGTCGACCGACGAGTGGGGTGATGCGAGCTCTTCCTTGACCTCACGAGCCGCACCTTGGCTCGGTGTCTCGCCCGGGTGCAGGTAACCGCCAGGGATCTCCGGCCCTCGCCGGTGACGTCGACGGTGGCGGTGTAGGTGACGGCCATGGTGGTCTTCCCTTCGTGTGGATCGGGGGAGGTGCGCGTCGGGGGCGGGCCGGCTGGTTGCGGGCGGCGTCCTGAACGGCTGCCCCAGACTCCCCGGCGGCGGCACCCCGTCGAGCCGGTGCCGGGCACTGGTCGCCCCCGGCCCGGGTACGGGCCCAGGCACGGGCCCGGGTGCCGGCCAGGGTTCGGCACCGGCTCGACGGGCCCGCAGTCCCGGCATCGTGATCGGTGATCGGTGAGGGGTGATCGGTGATGGGCGATCAGCCGATCGGTGGATGCGGACCGGCATCCACAGCGGCGAAGGAGCTGACGCTGGTGGAATTCAAGATCGAGGTCGTGGTCATCCCGGTTTCGGACGTGGACCGGGCCAAGGACTTCTACACCCGGATCGGGTTCCGCGAGGACGTCGACGTCTCCGGCTCCGGCGGCTTCCGGGTCGTGCACCTGACCCCGCCCGGTTCGGCCGCGTCGATCGTCATCGGCAGCGGTGTGACCGACGCGGCGCCGGGCTCCGAGCGCGGTGTGCATCTGATCGTGGATAACATCGTGGCGGCCCGGGCCGAGTTGGCGGTCGCCGGGGTCGAGGTCGGTGAGGTCTTCCACGATGCCGGCGGGGTCTTCCACCACGCCGGCACCGCCGGGCGGGTCGCCGGCCCGCACCCGGCGCGGCAGTCGTACGGCTCGTTCGCCTCGTTCAGCGACCCGGACGGCAACACCTTCGTGATGCAGGAGGTCACCACCCGGCGCCCCGGCCGGGTCGGCCACGTGGTCTACCGCTCGGCGGGCGAGCTCGAGTCGGCGCTGCGCGACGCCGCGCTCGCCCACGGCGCGTACGAGGGCGGGCCCGGCCGCCCGGACCCGGATTGGCCGGCGTGGTACGCCGCTCACATGGCCCGCGCGGCCGGGCTCGGCAGCTGACCGACGTCGGGGGGAAGTCCGGCCGCAGCAGAACGAAGACGCCGGGTGGACCGGTCGTCGGCACGGTCGGGATGGACGTCGCGCGGCATGCCTCCCGGGGGCTGCGGCGCGGTGAGTGCGAGATCAGGAAGGGGTGGGGCGGGCATGGAATCCGTCACCACGACGATGGTGGGCCGCGGGGACGAGCAGGCGGAGCTCGCGGCGTTCGTGGAGTCCGCCACCGGCCAGGCTCTCGTCCTGCGGGGGGAGGCGGGGGTCGGCAAGAGTTCGCTGCTCCGTCACGCCGCCGCGCTGGCGGAGCAGGAGGGCCACGTCGTCATCCGGGCCGCCGGCGTCGAGGCGGAGTCCGCGCTGCCCTACGCCGGGCTGCACCAGTTCGTTCATCCGCTGCTCGGCGACGTCGCGCGGTTGGACGACGGGACCCGGGCGGTGTTCGACGCCGTGTTCGGCGGGGTGCGGGGCGAGCCGCCGTCGGTCATGACGCTCGGCATCGCCGTTCTCGGCCTGCTGACACGCTCCGCCGCGCAGCGGTCGCTGCTGCTGGTCCTCGACGACGGGCAGTGGCTGGACGACTCCAGTGCCGATGTCTGCGGCTTCGTGGGCCGGCGCCTGGCCGGCGGCCCGGTGCGGCTGCTGGTCTCCGTCCGCACCGACGTCGCGTCGCGCTTCGACACCGCCGCGCTGCCCGAACTGCCGGTCGCCGCCCTCGCCGACGAGGACGCGGCACGCCTGCTGGACCGGCAGTATCCGGATCTGAGCCGACAGGTCCGCCGACTCGTCCTGGAACAGGCCCGGGGCAACCCGCTGGCCCTGCTGGAGCTGCCCGCCCACCTCGCCGGCCGGCCGGGGGGCGACCTCGCGGCCGAAGAACTCGTCGGTCAGCACGGCGTGCCGCTGCCGCGGCGGCTGCAACGGCTGTTCGGTGCCCGCATCGCGGCCCTCGACGAACGGGTGCGGGCCGAGCTGCTGAAGGGCGCGCTCGACGGCGCCGGCACCCCGAGCGGCACCGACACCGTCCCGGGCACGCGCTACGCCATGCGCGACGCCGACGCGGCGGTGGCCGTCGGGCTGCTGGACCTCGCGGTGACCACCGGCGAGTTCGTCTTCCGCCACCCGCTGGTGCGTTCCGCCGTCGTGCAGATGGCCACTCCCAACCAGCGCCGCGCCGCACACCTCGCGCTGGCCCGGGTGCACCGGGAGAAGCTCGAACGCCGGGCGACGCACCTGGCAGCGGCAACGCTCGATCCCGACGAGGAGGTCGCCGACGTCCTGGAGGCGGCGGCCGAGTCGGCGACCCGGCGCGGCGGCGCGCTGGCGGCCGTGAGCTGGCTGACCCGGGCCGCCGAGCTCAGCGAGAACCCCGCCGGCCGGTCGCGGCGGCTGGCCGACGCGGCCTTCGTCGCCAGCCACGCCGCCCGCCTGGGCCAGGCCCACCGGCTGGTCCGGGCGGAGCTCGCACCCGGTTCGACGGAGTCGCCGGCCTCGGTGCTGGCGGCCGCTTACCAGGCGCTCTACCAGGACGGGGAGGTGCGTTCCACCCACCGCCGGGTCTCGGCCGCGATCGAGAAGCTGCGGGACGGCGGGGCGGCCGCCGTCGCGACTGCCGACCGGGCCGCCGCGCCCACGGCCGGCGAATCCGCCGCACCCACGTCCGGCAAGGCCACGGTGCCCACGGCCGGCTCCACGGCCGGCAGGGCCGGCACCCCGGCCGGCAGCGCCGAACCGGAAGAGGTCCTCACCCGGCTGGTGATCGTCCTGCTGGCGGTCAGCCAGTACAGCGGCGACCGCGCGACCTGGGAGAGCACGCACCGACTCCTCGCCTCCATGGGCGGCCTCGTCACCGAACGCTCGCGCCTCTACGGCGCCACCTGGAGCGATGTGACCAGGCACGGGGCCGACTGGGCCGGGCCGGTGCGCGAGGCCGCCGCCGACCTGCCGGACCTGGAACCCTGGGACGTCACCCGGTTGGGCGCGGCCGCGTACCACCTCGACGTCCTGAGCCGGTACCGCCCGCACCTGCAGCGCGTCGTGGACCGCGAGTTGGAGACCGGGGCGGTGGCCACCGGCATGGTCATGCTGCACCAGATCATGCTCGACCAGCTGGCCGTCGGCGAGTGGGCCGAGGCCGAGGAGACCGGACAGCGCGGCCTGAACCTGGCGACCGAGCACGGCCACCACCTGTTCGCCGCCCAGAGCCGCGCCTACCTGGCCCAACTCGCGGCGCTGCGCGGACAGACCGGGCGGGCGCGGGACCTCCAGGCCGAGGTGGACGCCTGGGCCCGCCCGCGCGGAGTGGGGTTCCTGACCCAGATCGCCGACTCCGCGGGCGCGACCGCCGCGCTGGGCTCCGGCGACTACGAGGCCGCCTACCTCTACGCCATCGGCATCACGCAGCCCGGCACGTTCCGGCCCTACGCGTACCAGGCCTCGCGGACCCTGCTCGATCTCGTCGAGGCCGCCCGGCACACCGGACGCGTCGAGCAGGCCCGGGCGCACGCCCTCGCCGCCCGTGATGCCGGGCTGCCGGAGGTGTCACCCCGCCTGGGGCTGATCACCTACGGCGCGCTGGCGATGACCGCCGAGAGCGAGCGGGAGGCCGCCGAGATGTTCGCGCGGGCCGAGTCCCACCCGGACGCCGGCCGCTTCCCGTTCGAGCTGGCCCGGATCCGGCTGGCGCACGGCATCCGGGTGCGCCACGTCCAGGGGCCGGCCACCGCGCGGCCGTACCTGGTCCCGGCGGCGGAGGCGTTCGAGCGGCTCGGGGCGGCCGGCTGGAGCGAGCGGGCCCGGGCCGAACTGCGCGCCACCGGAACCCCGCCCCGCGCCTCGACACTGAACCTGGACTCGCTGACCTGGCAGGAGCGTCGCGTCGCCGACCTGGCCGCCGGCGGGCTGACGAACAAGGAGATCGCCCAGCGGATGCACCTGTCGCCGCGCACGGTCAGCTCGCACCTGTACCGCGTGTTCCCCAAGCTGGGCATCACGACCCGGGCGGCACTGCGCGACGCGCTGAGCCGGACCGAGGAGCAGGTCTGACGACCGCGCTCAGTCCGGTTTCGGCGTCAGTTATTTGACGTTGAATCAGGACGAGGGCAAGTCGGGGCCGGATGGAGAGTCAGATGACCGATGTGCCCCGGACGGACCACGGGCGACAGTGAGGACCGCCCCATCCACCGCATCGTCCGAACCTCCTGGAGCGTGATCTCCCCGTGTTCAGCTTTGAGAACGGCCGCAAGCACCGGCTCGCCGCCGCCACCGCCGCCCTGGTCGGCACGGCGGCCGTCGGCGCGTTCGCCGTCGCCGGCGCCGCGAACGCCGCGACCCGCGACCCGGCGGCCGACCGGGCCCCGAAGCCGACCGTCGTCCTGGAGCACGGTGCGTTCGCCGACGGCTCCAGCTGGGACGGCGTCGCCGCCGAGCTGCGCCGCGACGGCTACCCGGTGGTGGCCGCCGCCAACCCGTTGCGCGGCCCGGCCTCCGACGCCGCCGCGCTGCGCAGCCTGCTCGACCACATCAAGGGCCCGGTCGTCCTCGTCGGCCACTCCTACGGCGGCTCGGTCATCAGCGAGGCCGCCGTCGGCCAGTCGCGGGTCAGGGCCCTCGTCTACGTCGCCGCGTTCCTGCCGGCACCGGGCGAGTCCGCGCTGCAGCTGACCGACCGGTTCCCCGGCTCCACCCTGTCCGGCACGCTGGACCCGGTGCCGTACGCGCTCCCCGACGGCAGCACCGGGACCGACCTGTACATCCGGCAGGACAGGTTCCGGGCGCAGTTCGCCGCCGACGTCCCGGCCGACCGGGCCGCGCTGGCGGCCGCGGCGCAGCGGCCCGTCGCGCAGGCCGCGCTGACGGAGCAGGCCACCGCGGCCGCCTGGGAGACCGTCCCCAGCTGGGCCGTCGTCACGACCGAGGACCTCAACATCCCCGCTGCCGCCCAGCGGTTCATGGCCCAGCGCGCCCACGCCCACACCACCGAGGTGGCCGCGTCCCACTCCGTCGCGGTGTCGCACCCCGGCCTGGTGGCCGGTGTCATCGAGAAGGCCGCTCGCGCCACGCGCTGACCACGCGCTGACCGGCCCCGCCGCGCGCTCCGGCCGACGGAGTGCTCCAGCCGACGGAGTGCTCCGGCCGGCGGACAACGGCCCCTGAACGCCGGGAGGGCGGTCCCCCGTCCACGCCCTCCCGGCTCCCCCTGCCGGCGTCCCCTCCCGGCTCCCCCTGTCTGCATCCCCTCCCGGCACCGAGCGCCCGGCGATCACCGGTCGGCGAACGCCCCGGCGATCTCGCGACGGGAGGAGATCCCGAGCTTGGCGAAGACCTTGCGCAGGTGCCACTCGACCGTGCGCGGGCTGAGGAACAGCTGCGCGCCGATCTCCGCGTTCGGGTGCCCGGTGGCCGCGAGCCGGGCTATCTGCGCCTCCTGCGGCGTCAGGACCGGTGCGCCGACGGTCCGTTTGCGGACGGTCTCGCCGGTGGCCAGCAGCTCGCGGCGGGCCCGCTCGGCGAACGCCTCCATGCCCATCCCCGCCGCCGCCTCGTGCGCCGCACGCAGCTCGGTGCGGGCCTGGGCCCTGCGGTTCTGCCGGCGCAGCCATTCGCCGAACAGCAGCCGGGCCCGGGCCTCGAACACGCCGAGCCCGCCCCGGCCGAAGTGGTCGACGGCCTCCCGGTAGTGGTCCTCGGCCTGCCCGGGTGCTCCGGTCAGGGCGTCGGCGACCGCCAGTGCGCCGAGGGCCCAGGGCGTGCCGGCCCGGCCCCAGTCGGCCAGCCGCTCGCGTGCCCGGGCGGCAACGGCCGGGTGGCCGGCCCGGGTTGCGGCCTCGACCAGCTCGCTGCACGTCCAGTGGTGCACGACGAGGTCCTGGTACTCCCCGCCCCGGAGCGCCGCTTCCACGGCGAGCGGATAGTTGCCCAGGCCGCTGTGGAGTACGGCCCGCGCACACGCCGCCATGGCGGTGAGCCGGCCCAGGCCGCGCTGCCCGCCGTCCCGTTCCATCGCCTCGATCAGTTCCAGGGCCGGTCGTTCCCGTCCCCGGTACGCGCCGATCAGGGCTGTCGAGACCATGCGCGTCGCCACTCCGGCGGCTTCCTCGACGGCCGCGGCCTCGGCCAGCACGTCCTCGGCCTCGGCGAAGCGCCCCGCGTAGCCCAGTGAGGCCGCCCGGTAGGGCAACGCCGTCGAGAGGACCGACAGCGTGCCCGTCGTCCGGGCGAAGCGGACCGCCCGGTCGGTGATGTCCAGCCAGGCCTGGAGATCGCCCAGCTCCACGGCGGCGTTCGCGGCCGGCCACAGGACGGCCAGGTCCTCGTCCTCGGTGAGGGCGCGCAGCGCCTGCGCCAGCAGTGGGAAGGCGGCGACCGGGCCGTCCGTGGTCCAGGTGACCAGGGCGTGGAGGAAGACCCCCGCCGTCTCGTCGCCGGGTGGCAGGTCGCGGGCCGCCTCGGCGACCCGCCGGCGGCCGCCTTCGTCGTGCCGGCCGGCCCAGATGGCCGCGCCGAACGCCGCGAGATAGGTCTCCCGCGCGGCAGCCGGGTCGAGCTCCCTGAGGCGGCCCGCCGCGTCGAGCAACGGCCGCACCGCGCCGAGCCCCGGGTCGGTCATGGACGAGGCCTTGGCCCGCAGGCGGCTGGCGTTGGCCTGCTGCAGCGGGTCCAGCGGCCCCAGCTCGGCGGCGGCGAGCAGGTCGGGCACCCGGGCCGGGGGGGGCGCCGGCGCGGGGGGCGCCCCCCCCCCCCCGCCGGGCCGCGCACCGGTCCGCACCGACGGGGACGGACGGCGGACC
>NZ_JBEYVJ010000016.1:0-53787 GCF_040643935.1 Kitasatospora sp. NPDC047058
CGTCCCCGTCCGCGGGGGGCGGCCCCGCCGGGGCGGCGCGCCCGCCCCCCCCCCCCCGCCCCCCCCGACGCCGGGCCGCTCCCGCTGGACGGGCTGATCGCCGCGGATCCGGAAGGCCTGCTCGGGGCCGCCACCGTGCGGCGGTTCGGGCCGCAACTCCCCTTCCTGTTCAAGGTGCTGGCCGCCGACCGGGCGCTCTCCATCCAGGTCCACCCGACCCGCGCACAGGCGGAGGCCGGCTACGCCGCCGAGGAGGCCCGCGGCATCCCGCTCGACGCCCCGCACCGGACCTACCGCGACCGCGGCCACAAGCCCGAACTGCTCTGTGCTCTCGGCGACTTCGAGGCTCTCTGCGGCTTCCGCCCGGTCGCCGGGACGGCCGCCCTGCTCGACGGACTGGCCGTCCCGCTGCTCGCCCCCTGGGCCCGCGCGCTGCGCCACCGGCCCGCCGAGGAGGTACTCCCCGCACTGCTGCGACACATGCTGGCCGACGTCCGCCCCGGCCCCGCCGACCTCGCCGCCGTCGCCGAGGCCCTGCGCCGGGCCGCCTCCGCCGACGGGCCGTTCACCGCGGCCTGCGTCGCCTACGCCCGGATCGCCCGGGACTACCCCGGCGACCCGGGCCTGGTCGCGGCGCTGCTGCTCAACCACGTCCGGCTCCGCCCCGGCCAGGCCCTCGCCCTCGACGCGGGCGTGCCGCACGCCTATCTGCACGGCACCGGCGTCGAGTTGATGGCCAACTCGGACAACGTGCTGCGCGGCGGCCTCACCGCCAAACACCTCGACGTGGACGGCCTGCTGGCCGTGACGTCGTTCCGCACCGGCGAACCCGGCGTCCTCACCCCCGGACGGGCCCCCGGCGCCGACCCGGCCGAGGAGCACTTCCCCTCCCCCGCCGCGGAGTTCCGGCTCTCCCGGCTGCGCCCGACCGCCACTCCCGTCCGGATCGACCGCCCCGACGCCCCGCAGATCCTGCTCTGCACCGCCGGCCACGCCGGCCTCGGCACGCCCGACGGCCACCACCTCCCCCTGCCCCCGGGCCACGCCGCCTACCTCCGCCCCACCCCCACCCCCGTCCACCTCACCGGCCTCCCCGACCCCCGCACCGAGCTCTACCGCGCCACCACCGCCACCTGACCCGCCTCCCCCTCGTCCACGTTCCACCCCCGGGGCAGGTCCGCCGGCCGGCGCTACGGGCGGTCGAAGCGGTCCTGGGCGGCGAGGACGGCGTCGGCGTGGGTGGCGGCCCAGGTGCCGAGGGCGCGGATCGGGGTGAGGAGGGCGGTACCGGCCTCGGTCAGGGTGTAGTCGACCCGGGGCGGGGCCTCGGCGTAGCGGTGGCGCTCGACCAGGCCGTTGTACTCCAGGCGGCGCAGGGCCTCGTTGAGCACCTTGGGACTGATCCCGCCGATCCGGACCCGCATCGCCCGCGGCCGCATCGGGCCCTGCTCCCCGAGGATGTAGACCACCACGCTGTCCCAGCGGTTGGCCAGCACCTCGAAGGCGATCCGGGCACGGCAGTCCGCCGCGAACACGTCCCCGCCCATCCCGTCGGTCTCCTCCGCCTCTTCCACAGGGCCATCCTGCCGTGCCGATGCCTACCGGGCGGTGTGTTTCGGCCCGCCTACCGTCCTGGCTGCGGCGGTTCGCCGTTCACGACGTGACACGACTTCATGGGGAGCAGACGATGCGGATCGGCATTCTCGGCAACGGGGCGATGGCCGTGGCCCTGGGCGGGGCCTGGCTGCGGGCCGGGCACGAGGTCCTGGTGGGCGGCCGCGATCCCGGGGCGGCGGCCCGGGCCGCGGTGGCGGCCGGCGGGGCGCGCAGCGGCGGGCTGGTGGACGCGGCCGGGTTCGGCGAGGCCGTCCTGGTGGCCGTGCCCGCCGGCGTCGCGGCCGGGCTGGTGGGAAGCCTGGCCGCGGAGCTGGCCGGGCGGACGGTCCTGGACTGCACGGTGCCGATGGCGCCCGGCCCGGACGGGCCGGTCCTGAGCACAACCGGCGGGCGGGATTCCGGTGCGGCCCGGCTCGCCGCGGCGGCGCCGGGGGCGCGGGTGGTGAAGGTGTTCGGCGTCTGCCACGAGAGCATCTGGACCCTGCCGCAGCCGGTGTTCGGGGGCGCACCGCTCGCCGTCCCGTTCTGCACCGACGATCCCGGGGCGGCGGCCCTGGTGGCGGAGCTCGTCACGTCGATGGGCGGTTCGCCGCTCCCCTGTGGCGGCCTGGACCGGGCGGGGCTGCTGGAGGCGGCGGCCGTGTTCGCGATCGGCGTCTGGTGGTCGGGCGCCGAGGCGCGCCACGTCTTCCCGGCCCCCGCACTCGCCCCCGGCGCCGTGGACGACGACCACCTCTGACGTCCACGGCCGGGCCGGGAGGACGACGGGGCTCCGTGGGGCTCCGCCGGGACGGGCGGAGCCCCGGTGCCGACGCGCCGGGGCCGGCGGCTCCGTTGCCGCCGTCGGCGCGACCGACTCCTCTCTCTGTCCCTGCTGATCGGGTTACCGCTGGGTGTCGGGGGGGTTCCGGTCGGAGCGTTGATGCCGGCAGCGTCGTCGGTGCCGGCATCGTCACCGCCTCCGTCAGTGCGCCGAGGCGCGGCAGCGTCTCCGGGTGCGGTGGGCCGGGACGGCGGCGCGCGGGTCCTTCACCGGCACCCGCTGCGGCGTCGGGGGCAGCAGCTCGGCCGGGGCCCCGCCCGGCGCGAACGCCTCCAGGAACCGCCGCTCGGACTGGCTGAGCCGGCGGGAGCGCCCGGATTCCCGGTCCCGGGCGACCACCACGGTGCGTGCCCGCATATAGGTGAGCGGATCGCGGCAGACATTCACCTCGACGTGGGCGGAACTGCGGCCCAGCCGTTCCACGGTCAGCCGCACCACCAATGGTTCCGGCCGGTGGTGGAGCTGCTCCAGGTAATCGATCTCGTGCCGGGCGATGATGAATCCGGACGGGAAAAGGGATTCCCGGACGGCGACCGCGTGGTGGCGGAACAGGTCGTAGATCCCCTCCTGGACGTACGAGACCAGCCGGACGTTGTTGATGTGCCCGTTCTCGTCGACGTCGCTCCACCGGGTGGGGCAGGTCAGGACATGCGCGTTGGGGACCGGCGCGCTCACTGCTTCTTCAGCCCGGCGTCGCCCCGGCCGGCGGCCGCGGAGGGCAGCAGCGCCCGCTGCAACCTGGCGTAGTAGACGGCGTGTTCGGTGGCCATCCGGGCCGCGGTCCACCCTTCCTCGGCGGCTTCGGCGGCGGCCTGGACGACCAGGCTGTCGAGCACCCCGTCGACGGCGCGGCAGAGCTCGGCCACCGCCGCCAGTCGCTCGGGGACGTCGACGCCGTCGATGCCCGCCCCGCCCCGGGCCGGGAACGCCGCGAACGAGTCCACCGCGAGCCGCAGGCCGTCCACTCCACCGGGCCGGGTTTCCGAAAGGCAATTACGCAAGGTTTCTCCCGAATAGGATACGGCGTTGTCTGATGCGTTCGGATTCACCGGAGCGGTTCGGACGCTGATCGCGCACCCCCCGGCGCCAAGGACGCTATCCCAGCCCGGCACGGCATTCGCCGGTTTACGCGGGCGGACGGGAAACTGCCCACCATTGGAGTAGTTAGGCGGGGCATAAAATCTGCCGCATCAGCCGAATGCGCCCGGCGCGGCGCCACGGGCACCGGCCGGCGACACCCGATCGGCCGCACGCGGTCAGCGGACTCCGGCGGATCTCGCCGGACAGAACCCAGCCCGCCGCGGACAGGACGTAGGCCATCCCGACCAGTGCGCCCAGGACCACCACCACGGCCGCGGCCAGCACGAAGCCGAGCAGCCCGGTCGCCGCCGCGATCGACGCCCACCCGACCCGCTCCGCGACCACGGCCCGCTGCACCGCGTCCGCGTACCCGCTGTCGTCGTCCCAGCCGCCCGCGCCCACCGCGCCCCTCCGCCCCTTCGTTCGCTACGCCCCCGGCCGGGGGCCTACCGACCGGGTCCGGCGCGCCGGACCGCCCCCTCCCCTGCTCAGTGACCGGTGGCGGGCGGCTCCGCCGAGGCGTGCAGCAGCAGGTCGCGCAGGGCCGTGGCGGTGTCCGACGGCTCGGCGGCGGTGAGGACGACCTGGTCGGCGGTGGTCGAAGGGCCGGTGAGCGGGATGATCCGGAGGCCGGGCGGCCGGTGGTCGAGTGCGGATTCGACGGTGATGCCGATGCCGGTGCCCGCCGCGACGTGCGCGGCGATGGCGTGCACGCTGCCGGCGGTCCTGATGATGCGCAGGTCCGCTCCGCCGATGTGGAAGGCGGACAGGAGGCGGTCGCAGAGACCGCTGTTGATCTGGTGCGGCCAGGTGAGCAGACCGGTGGCGGACAGCTCGGACGCACTCAACTCGGCGTGGCCGGCGAGGGGGTGGGCGGCGGGCACGAGCGCGACGAACCGCTCGGTGGACAGCACCCTCGTACGGACGCCGGTCAGGTCGTCGGTCGCCCAGCCGATGCCCAGCCCGATCGCCCCGGCCCGCAGGGCGGTGAGCTGGGCCGTGGTCGGCATGGCCTCCGGAACGATCGTCACATCCGGGTACTGGTCGCGTAGTTGCGGCAGACAGCGCAGCAGCAGCCGGTGACCGGTGTACTCGGCGTGGGCGACGACGAGGGTGCTGCGGGCCCGGTCGCCGGCGGCCAGGGAGCGTCCGCGCTGCTGGAACCGGCGCAGCTGGGCCAGGGCGGCGTGGGCGTCGGGCAGCAGCGCCTCGCCGAGACCGGTCAGTGACACCCGGCGGCTGGTGCGGTGGAACAGCCGCCCGCCCAGGCTGCTCTCCAGCCGTCTCACCGCGTCGCTGACGGTGGGCTGCCCCCGGTGCAGGCGCGCGGCGGCGCGGCCGAAGTGCAGCTCTTCGGCGACCGCGACGAAGGCTTCGAGTTCCATCCTGTCCACGGATCCAGGCTAGCGCGATCGATCGGTGGGACCGATCGCTGCGTGCCGAAGTCCGGCGTTGATGCCGTGCCGTAGGCGGGGTGTGATGACTGGGCAAGCAGGGCCCCACGGCAACGAGCAGGGCCCCACGACCGGAAGCAGTGAACAGACATGACCGACCATGAGATCGACATCGCCATCGACACCGACGTCGCCCGTGAGCCCGGTGCGCCGGCGGTCACGGTGACGGTGGTCCACCACTCGGTGCACGGGCACACCCGGGTCCTCGCCGAGCACCTCGCCGACGGGGCGCGGCTGGTGCCGGGCGCCCGGGTGCACCTCGTCGAGATCCGGCCCGAGGACGTCACCGCGGGCCGGTGGCACGATGCCGAGGTGCTGGCGCTGCTCGACCGCTCCGATGCGATCGTCCTCGGCTGCCCGACGCTGATGGGCAGCGTGTCGGCGGTGTTCAAGGCCTTCATGGAGGCGGCGTTCACGCCGTTCACGACGCAGGCGTGGAAGGACAAGCTGGCCGGAGGGTTCACCATGTCCGCCTCGCAGAGCGGCGACAAGCTGGCGGTCCTGGAGCAACTGGCGGTCTTCGCGGCGCAGTTGGGCATGCAGTGGATCGGTGTGGGCGACATGCCGGGCAACAACTGGAGCGGCGGCACCCGCGACGACGTGAACCGGCTGGGCTCGTGGCTGGGTCTGATGAGCCAGAGCCACGCCGACCTCGGGCCGGAGCAGGCCGGATCGCGCGGCGACCTGGTCACCGCGGAGCGGTACGGCGAGCGGATCGCCCGGCTGACCCAGCGGTGGGTCAACGCGGTGCCGTACGAGACCCCCCGGATGACCGAGCACGAGGCGCGCGCCCTGTCGGCCTCCCTCCGCGAGGCGGGCGGGGCACCGGCGGCACTGACCGGCGCCTGACCTGCACCTCACCCGCGCCCGGCCACCGCCCGACCACCGCCTCACCCCGCGCCCAACCGCCTGGCCGGCGCCTCACCCCGTGCCCAACCGCCTGGCCGGCGCCTCACCCCGTGCCCGACCGCCGCCCGACCGGCGCCCGAGCGCGGCCCGCCCCCGGGCCCGTGCCTCAGTGCCGCCCCGAAACCAGGTCCGCGAGCCGGGCGATGGGCGAGGTGGTGGGCCGGCCGGCGGACTCCTGGTGGTCGGCGGCGTGGTACGCGGCGTACAGGGCGTGCACGCCGAGCCAGCGGAGCGGCTCCGGCTCCCAGCGCCGGACGGTGTGGCCGACCCAGGGCAGCCGGGTGAGTCCGGTGTCGTGGCCGAGGACGAGGTCACGCAGGGTGCGGCCGGCCAGGTTGGCGGTGGTGACGCCGCTGCCGACGTAGCCGCCGGCCCAGCCGAGCCCGGTCCGCCGGTCGAGTTCGACCGTGGCGCACCAGTCGCGCGGGACGCCGAGCACGCCCGCCCAGGCGTGGTCGATCCGGGCGTCCGCCGCGCCGGGGAAGAAGCTGTCGAGGATCGCGCGCAGCTGGCGGACGGTGGCCGGCTGGGTACCGCCGTCCGCGTCGGTGCGCGAGCCGAAGCGGTAGGGGACGCCGCGGCCGCCGAGCGCGATCCGGTCGTCGGCGGTGCGCTGCGCGTACATGTAGGCGTGCGCGAAGTCGCCGAGCACCTCGCGGCCGGCCCAGCCGGCCTGCTCCCAGAAGGACGGCGGCAGCGGCTCGGTGGCGATCATCGCCGAGTTCATCGGCAGCCAGGTGCGCCGTTCGCCGCTCAGCCCGGCGGTGAAGCCCTCGGTGGCGCGCAGCACGTGGTCGGCGGTGACCGTGCCGTACGGGGTGACGGCGCGGGCGCGGCGGCCGCCCGGCCCGGCCGGGTGGACGGCGGTGACCTCGGTCTGCTCGTGGATCCGCACGCCGAGGCCGGCGACCACCCGCGCGAGTCCGCGGGCGAGCTTGGCGGGCTGGATCCGCGCACCGTACGACGTCCAGGTGCCGCCGAGGGCGCCGGCGATCCGGATCCGCCCGGTGGTCTCCGCGGCCGTGAGCAGCCGGACGCGGTCGGGGCCGTAGGCCGCCTCGGCCGCGGCGAACTCCCGCAGCCGGACGAGCTGGGCGGGGGTGCGGGCGACCTCCAGGACGCCGCCGCGGACGAGGTCCGCGTCGATGCCCTCGGCGGCGACGGTGTCGGCCACCTCGCCGACCGCCCGGTCCATCTCGCGCTGCATCGCGGCTGCCGGACCCGGCCCGTACCGGCGGGCGAAGGCGGACCGGCCGGCGAAGCCGTTGTACAGCCAGCCGCCGTTGCGCCCGGAGGCGCCGTACCCGCAGAACCGGCGTTCCAGCAGGGTGATGCGCAGCCCCGGGTCGGCCTTCTTGAGGTAGTACGCCGTCCAGAGGCCGGTGTAGCCGCCGCCGACGATGCAGACGTCGGCGTCCGCGTCGCCCGCCAGGGCCGCCCGGGGTCCGGGCAGCCCGCTCTCCGCGTACCAGAACGACACACCGCCGTTGACGGCCGGGGTGTCCTCGCCGTTGCGCGCCACGGGAAACCTGCCTTCGCTCGTTGATCTCCCCGATCCCCCCGGACGCTACGCCCGGCCTCCCGCCCGGACCACCGACACGCTGCCAGGATCCGACGGCCCACCGCTGCACAGTGTCAGGCCCACCGCGGCCGGAGGGCGGGTGCGGGGCGGCCCGGGCAGCGCGGAACGGCCGGGACCACCTGGCCCCGGCCGTCCGCACGCGTCCCGCCCGATACCGGCCCGGGGGAAGCCGCGTCAGCCTCGTCAGCCGATCGTCGAGCCCTCGACGGGAGCGGAGAGCGGGATCGTCTCGCCGGCGAAGCCGGTCTTCACGAACTGCCAGGTGAGGCCGTTGAGCACGCCCTGGCCGAGCGGGGCGAACCGCGCGAAGGCCGGCTGGCTCAGGTCGATGTGGGTGGCATCGCAGGACGGGCACTTGTCCCTGACCGGGACGGTGACGGTCTTGCCCTGGTACGTCACCTTGACCGAAATCCCCTTGCAGAGCGGGTCGTTGTTGGGATTGGCGGTCGTCCACCAGGTATGCGAGACGGCGACCAGCATCTGCGTCGCGGCGTTGATCTGGGTACCGCAGGCGCCGAAGCCGGCGTCGTTGTAGTAGGTGGCCTTGCCGGTCATCGGCTTGTTGAGCGGGATCGCGGCGCTCGCCGATCCTGCCGTCAGCGCGACCAGCGCGGCGGCGGCGAGCGGTGCGCCGGCCATGATCCTGGCGCCCCTGCGGCTCCTGCGGCTGCTGAGGTTACTGAGACTCCTGAGGTTCTTGACGACTCGCATGGTTCCCCTCCGGTTGTCGGCGCGGTTGGGCGCACGTCGCGCACGTCGGCACACTTCGGCGCACTTCGACGCACTTCGGCGTACGGAGAACTCCAGGCAACAGCCAAGTCACATGGGGTGCACTGGAGTTCAACCCTGATGGGTTCGCCCGAAAAGGACGCTATGCCGGGCCGGAGGATGAGGTCCAGACCTTTGATGTGTTGTCATGAACACAAGTGAGGATGCTTTACGAGAACGGCCGAAGGCGGGACGATACGTGACCGCACGGTCGGCGGCGCGTTGTCAGTTCACCACCCCCGCCCCAGGAGGCCCCGTGCACCCCGCGCTCCGCTCCACCCTCACCGCCGCACTCCTCGGCGCCGCCGTCCTGGCCGGCACCGCCACGGCCACCGCCGCCCCGCGCGAGGCCAACCAGGGCTACAGCATCCCGGTCGGCGCGATCACCGATCTCGGCGCGCTGCCCGTCCTCGGCACCCTGGGGATGGACTTCGCCCGCCTGCTCGGACGGTAGCCGCGGAGGCGGCGGGGATCCCGCCCGCCGGGCCCCCGCCGCACCCATGCGGTTCCCGCCCGGTTCGTACCGATCCGGGAACATTCCCGTGCGCGCGCGGTAACGGTCGGTCCCCCGCGGCGTTCAGCGGCCAGACCCCCTCCGAACTGCGGTTAAGCTGTCCGGCGGCCTTCTGACGGGCCGTGGAAGAAACGGGGGATGGACAAATGAGCGACGATTCGGGGGCGGGCTTCACCGCCCACCCGGAGAAGCTGGACTCGGCGGCGGACAAGCTGACCACCGCGGGCAACGACGTGGGGACCGTCCGCGACACGCTGGGCCGGCTCGGCATGTCCGGCGAGGACACCTTCGGGCCGTACGGCGCGCCCGAGGCCGCCAAGGCCTTCTGGTCGGCCTGGCAGGACGAACTGGGCGTCAACACGGACGCCCTGCACGACCTCGGCGACAAGGTCAGGACGACCTCGGCCAACTACAGCGGTGTGGACGGCAAGATCTCCCAGCACCTCCAGGGGCGGTGAGCCGTGCCCGACCACGACGCGCACCCGCTCGGCATCGACCCCGGCAGCCACCGGGCCCAGGTCGACCGCCTCAAGAAGACGATCGACGAGTCGCACGGCATGTGGGGTGCCGGCGACCTCAAGTACGCCGTGCACGACGCCCTGCAGCTGGACGCACCCAAGGGTGATCCCGGAAAGCTCGGCGAACTGGCCGCGGCCTACCACAATGCGGGCAGTCAACTCGACCAGGTCCAGCTGGAGGTGGCCCGGACCGCGTCCGAGCGGCTCCCGGAGGCCTGGACCGGCCAGGTCGGCGAGAAGGCCGCCGAGGTCGTCAGGGCCTCCGCCGACGACCTGCAGCGCTGCCGCGACACCCTGGCCAAGGGGCGCGACCACCTGAAGACGCTGGCCACGGCCCTGCGCGAGGCGCAGTCCCTGCACGGCCAGGGCGACGCCCCGCTGCGGGAGGCGCTCAAGCTGCTGCACGACATCACCGTCGCCGGCGCGCCCGACCCGGTGCACTGGGACGACGACAAGATGCACTCGGCGCACGCCAAGGCCAAGGACGGCATCAAGTCGATGCACGACGCGGCCGTGAAGGCCGAGGAGGCCGGTCGCGCCGCGGCCCGCGAGCTGAACGGGCTGGCGGGCAAGGCGCTGGCCGGCAAGTTCAAGAACAAGGGGCTGAGCGCGGCCGACAAGCTGGTCCTCACCGACGCCTCGCTCATGGGCAGCGACCGGGCCGGTGCGATCCTCACCGCCAACGACGTGACCCGGGCCGGCCAGTTCATGGACAAGATGAGCGACGCGGACCGGGCCCGGTTCGACGAGCTGCTGGCCGGCGCGAAGTCCCCGGAGGAACGCGCCTACCTGATGAAGGCGCTGGCCGCCGGCCACAGCTACGAGGAGGTCAAGGCCTTCGGCGCGCAGATCCACGAACACGGCGACGACCCGAACTGGCTGGCCCAGCGGATCTCCCCGGTGCAGCTCAACTCCCTCTCGTCCGACCAGGCGCCCACCGGCTACGGGGGCGTCGCGTGGAACCAGGGCCAGCACCCCACCTGTGTGGCCGCCTCCACGGTCACCGCCCGGGCCATGGTCGACCCGCTCTTCGCGTTCCAGCTCACCACCGGCGGCCACCCCGGTGACCCGAAGTACGACAACGGGCAGGCCGCGAAGGAGCGTTGGGACAAGGAGACGAACCGGGTCTACGACTCCGAGGGCTCGTGGCACGAGTTCATCGCGGACGGCCGGTACAACTACGAGTCCAAGGACATGGCCAACGCCGAGATCGCCCAGCACACCGGCGCCGAGTACCACACCGTGGACCTGGAGGGCGCCGAACAGCGCCGCAACGTCCTGGCCCAGGTCGAGGCGGCGGTCGACCAGGGCAAGCCGGTGCCGGTGGGCGTCAAGGAGGACACCTGGTTCCGGCCGGACGGGCACCAGATGATGATCATCGGGCACCGCGGCGACCAGCTGGAGATCTACAACCCCTGGGGCTACACCGTCTGGGTCAGCGAGAGCGACTTCGTCAACAACCACATGGAGGGCGCCGCCGCCGGCGGCAACATGCCCGTCGCCGACCACGTCCAGCTCCCGAAGTGAGGCCACTGTGAGCACCCCGCACTCCATGAGCGACGACCAGCTGGCCGCGCTCGACGTCGAAATCCTGCTGCGCTTCGGCCTGCCCGCGGAGGGACCGCACCGCTCGGCCCTGTTCGGGGACGGCGCGGTCGCCGCCGCCATCACCGCCGATCGCCTGGGCGTGCTGCCCCGCGCCCTGGTCTTCCTCGGCGAGGTGGTCAAGGCGGGCGGCACCCGGTTCGCGGCGGCCCTGCCCGAGCCGCTGCCCGGCCCGGCGGCCGCCCCGGCCCGGGGCTGGCTGGAGGCGGCCGCCCTGGTCGTCCACGACCCGACGGGGGACCAGCTGGTCGCCCGCTGGCTGGACGCGGTCGCGGCCGTGCTGGCCCTGCGGGTCACCAACCGGCCGGGTGCGTCGTGACGCGTCGGCGGCTCCTGCTGACGGTCGCCGGCGCGCTGACGGTCGTGGTCGCGGCGGGGGCGGTGGGCGTCCACCTGACGACCCGGGGCGAGCTCGACCACGGCAAGGTGTTCACCGCCGCCTCCGGAGAACTCAGCGTCCGGCCCGGACAGCTCTTCTCGATCGAGGTCGACGAGCACCCCTCCTGGGGCGACCACTGGACGGTGGTCACGCCGGGCCCCGACCCGGCCGCCGTCCGGGTGTCGGACGACGAGTACGTCCGGAACCTCCGCCTCCTCGACAAGACCGGCCTGGGCGTGCTCGGTTCGGGCGGCCGGCACTACTTCGTCTTCCGCGCGAACGCCGCCGGCCGGACGGAGATCAGCCTGCGCAACGCTCCCGCGGGCGGAGCGGTCGGACCGCCCGCCGGCCCGGCACCCGCCCAGGCCGAGCGCCACTACACCGTGGAGGTACGGGGGTAGGGCTGTTCGCCGAACGCATCCCGTGGGGGCGGCCTGTGGCAGGCCGCCCCCACGGGCGTCCGCTCAACACGTCCGCTCAACACGTCCGAACAACACGACCGAACAACACGTCCGCTCAACACGTCCGCTCAGCCGGGGAGCACGTCCGAGAGGCGGGCGAAGCGGCGGCCGGCGGCGAGGAAGGCCGGGAGGGCGGCGGCGAAGCCGGGGGCTGTGCCGCCGCCCGGGTGGTTGAAGTGGGCGATGACGACGGCGCCGGGCGGGGTGGCGTCGACCTCCGCGCGGACCTGCGCGGGGGTGAAGGTGGCTCCGCCGTCGGCGTTGACGGTGAAGCCGGCGATCCGCTGGCCGAGGTCGGCGGCGATGCGGGTGGCGACGTCGTCGTAGTGGGCGGTGCCGGAGCGGAAGAACCGGGGCGGCCGGCCGAGCAGGGCGGTGAGCTTGCCGAGGTTGCCGGCCACCTCGTCGTACGCCTCGCCGGCGTCGCCGGTGCCGGCGATGCCGTAGGCGGAGCGGCCGGTGACGGAGAGCGGGCGGTGGAGCGTGCCGTGGTTGGCGATCTCGAACAGCGGGTCACCGGCCAGGCTCTCGAACTCGGCCGGGTTGGCGTCGATCCAGCGGGCGTTGAGGAAGAGGGTCGCGGGGACGTCGTGGGCCCGCAGGAAGTCGATCAGGTCGGCGTCGTAGCCGGAGCCACCCGGGCCGCCGCAGGCGTCGAAGGTGAGCGCGGTGGCCCGCTGCCCGGCCGGGAGCTCCGTGATCACCCCGGGCACGTCGAGGCCCCACTCGGTCGGCCCGACGCCCGCGTACCGGTCCAGCACCTCGGCCCGGCCGATCAGCACACCGGGGGCGGAGGCCGGGACGGGGTTCGGGGCATCGGCCCCGGCCACCGGCTCAGGACTCCCCGCCGGTGAGGAAGCGGGCGAGGAGGTGGCCGGCAGCGATACGGCCGGCACCGGCTCAGCCGGCCCGGGCCCGGCGGGCGCCGGAGCGGCGGGCACCGCCCCCGCCACCCGTTCGGCGGGCTTCGCGGCCGCCTGGCACCCCGCCAGGGCGCTGCCCGCCGCCGCCAGCAGCAGGGTCCGCCGACTCAGCGACATGCCCACCTCCATGCATATCGGACATTCCGATCATCTGTTTCTATGAACCGATCGATCGTCACCTGCCGCAACCCCACCCGCCCGTCCCGGCACCCCGCCCAGGGAGCACCCGATGCCCGACACCCCCGCCCCGGCCCCCGCCCCGGCGCCCGCCCCGCCCCCGCTCCTCACCGGCCTCGTCCTCGGCGAGTCCCCCCGCTGGCACGACGGCCGGCTCTGGGTCTGCGACTGGGGCGCGCAGGAGCTCCTCACCGTGGACGCCGACGGCAGCCCCACCGTGGTCGAGCGGGTCCCCTCGTTCCCGTTCTGCATCGACTGGCTGCCCGCGCCGGACGGCCGCCTGCTGGTGGTGGCCGGCGGCGACCGCCGGCTGCTGCGCCGGGAGGCGGACGGCAGGCTCGCGCCGTTCGCGGACCTGCGGCCGGTGCGCGACCGGCCGTGGAACGAGGTGGCCGTGGACCGCCGGCGCGGCAACGCCTACGTCAACTGCATCGGGTTCGACCTGATGGGCGGCGAGACACCCGGGCCGGGGCTGATCGCCCTGGTCACGCCGGCCGGCGCCGTCCGGCCGGTGGCGGCGGGGCTGGCCTTCCCCAACGGCATGGCGGTGGCCGGGGACGGCACCACGCTGATCGTCGCCGAGTCGTACGCCGGCCGGCTCACCGCGTTCACCATCGCGCCCGACGGCGGCCTCACCGACCGGCGGGTGTGGGCGGCGGTCCCGGGGTCGGCGCCGGACGGGATCAGCCTGGACGCGGAGGGCGCGGTCTGGTTCGCCGACGTGCCGGGCCGCTGCTGTGTCCGGGTGCGCGAGGGCGGTGAGGTGGTGCAGCGGATCACGCTCGACCGGGGCTGCTTCTCCTGCGCGCTGGGCGGTCCGGACGGGCGGACGCTCTTCCTGACCGCCGCCGAGTGGCCGACGCCGGAGGGCGCCCGGACCGGGCAGGTGCTGGCCGTGCCGGTCGACGTGCCCGCCGCCTGACAGCTCTCCCGGCCCCCTTCACCGACCCGCCGCACGCCGGTGGGGCCCGGCTCACCGCGGGTTCACCGGCGCGGGTAGGGAGGCGGGCGAGCCGGCCGGGAGCCCGCCCCGCCGCCGTCCGAGACCGGAGGCCACCGATGACCGCCAGTGACGAACCCGCCGCCGAGCGACCGCAGTTGGACCGCCGCGACCTCCTGCGGACCGGTCTGGCCACCGGCGCCGTGACCGCCTTCGGCCTGGCGGCCGGCGCCGGTCCGGCCTTCGCGGCGGAGCCCGCACCCGACCGGACCATCACGCTCACCGGCCATCTCCCCACCGGTGCACCGGACTTCGTCTACCTCCCGTTCGAAGTCCCGGACGGCGTCCGGGAGATCGCCGTCTCCTACGGCTACGACAAGCCGCCCGTCCCCGCCGGCGCCCCCGGCAACTCCTGTGACGTCGGCCTCTTCGACGAGCGCGGCACCGGCCTCGGCGGGCGCGGCTTCCGCGGCTGGTCGGGCGGGTTCCGCACCGAGTTCACGGTCGCCCGCGACCGGGCCACGCCCGGCTACCTCCCCGGCCCGGTCCGCCCGGGCCGGTGGCACGTCGTCCTGGGCCCGTACCAGGTGGCGCCGCAGGGGCTCGACTACCACGTCACCATCACGCTCCGGTCCGGCGCGCCGGGCCCGGAGTTCACCCCGTCGTACCCGCCGGAGCGGGCCCGGGGCCGCGGGCGCGCCTGGTACCGGGGCGACTGCCACCTGCACACCGTGCACTCCGACGGCCGCCGGCTGCCGGACGAGGTGGCGGCGGGTGCGCGGGCCGCCGGGCTGGACTTCATCGTGTCGACGGACCACAACACCACCTCCTCGCACGGGGTCTGGGGCCCGCTGGCCGGCCCGGACCTGCTGATCGTGCTCGGCGAGGAGGTCACCACCCGCAACGGGCACTGGCTGGCGCTGGGCCTGCGGCCGGGGCAGTTCGTCGAATGGCGCTACCGCTCGCGCGACGAGGCGTTCCCGCGCTTCGCCCGGCAGGTCCGCCGCCAGGGCGGCCTGGTGGTGCCCGCGCACCCGTACTGCCCGTACGTCGCCTGCCAGTGGAAGTTCGGGTACCAGGACGCCGACGCGGTCGAGGTCTGGAACGGGCCGTGGACGTACGACGACGAGTCGGCCGTCGACAGCTGGGACGCGCAGCTCGCGACCGCCCTGCGGGAGGGCCGGTCCTGGCTGCCGGCCGTGGGCAACAGCGACGCGCACAGCGCCCCGCAGGTGATCGGCTCCCCGCACACCGTCGTCAGGGCCGAGGACCTCACCCGCGACGCGGTCCTCGACGGCCTCCGGGCCGGCCGCAGCTGGCTGGCCGAATCGGCCGCCGTCCGGTTGGAGTTCACCGCCACCGGGCACGGCCGGCAGGCGGGCATCGGCGAACGGCTCACCGTCCCCGCGGACGCCCCGGTGGACGTCCGGCTCGACGTCTCCGGCGTGCCGGGCGGGACGGTCCGCTTCCTCACCGACGAGGGCCAGCTGCACCAGGAGTCGCTGCCCGCCGACGGCACGGGCACGGTGGTCTGGCGGACGACCGCCTCGCTGGCCGCGTTCGTCCGGGCCGAGGTCCGCCACCCCCGGGCCGACGGCTCGCCGGGCCGGGGCAACGCGATGGGCCCCGAGCTGCCGTGGGGTCCGATGGCGGCGCTCACCAACCCGATCGTGCTGTGTATGGCGGGCGAAGGCGCGGGGGAACCGGCCGAACAACCGGCCGAACAACCGGAGGGACAGCCGGAGGGACAGTCCGATGAGCAGTCCGGGGAGCGGTAGGGGACGACTCGGGGCACCGCCGTGGACTAGGTTGATCTCCGACCGTAGTCAGTCGTAGGGACGAGGCGCTCGGCTGTCCGTACCCGGGCCCGATCCTGCCCCGGCCCCGTCCGTCCCCGGCCCGCGAGAGGACCAGCAGCCGTGAACCGTACGACCGTAGGTGGGCCGGAGCTCGGGGGCGGCCGGGGCGCCGGCGGCGTCGTCGTCCTCGCCGACCCGGCCGGGGCCGGGGCCGGGAGCGGCACGGTCGCACCCCTGCTGGCCGACGCCCTCCACCCGAGCGTCCACCTGCGGGTGGACGACTTCCAGCGGGCCGTCCGGCAGGGGTACGTCCCGCCCCACCTGCCGGAGGCGCGGCGGCAGAACACGACGGCCCTGGCGGCCACCGCCCAGGCCGCGTTCGCCTTCGCGACCGGCGGCTACCAGGTGGTGGTCGAGGCGGCGGTCCCGCCCGCGGCCCTGGACGCCTTCCGCCGGGAGAGCCGCACCACGGGAGCGGCCCTCCACTACGTCCTGCTGCGCTCGCCGGACGCCCCGGCCGGGCTCGGCGCGCTGGGCCCGCTGGAGCGGCACGCGGTGGACGCCGGGCCGGCGGCGCCGGAGGCCACGGCCGGGGCCGTCCTGGCCGGGCTGGCGCAGCGGGCGTTCCTGCTGGGCTGGTGACGCGCGGCCCGGGCCCGGCCGGGAAACGTGAACCGGCGCCCGTACGGGGGAGCCGGGCGCCGGTGGCGTGACCGCCACCCGGTAGGACGGCCGAGCGGCGCCCTCCGGTTCAGCGGTTCCGGAAAAAACTTCGCCCGGGCCGCCCCCGGACCGCCGGTCCTACGCGCCGACCTCGCCGTCGATCGCCTCGCGCAGGAAGTCGGCGTGCCCGTTGTGCCGGGCGTACTCGTGGATCAGGTGCAGCATCACCAGCCGCAGCGAGACGTCCGACTCCCACCTCGGCATGTAGCCGGTCACGTCCAGCGACTCCGCCTCCCGTTCGATCCGCCGGGCGTGCTCGACCTCCTGCTGCCAGGCCGTGAACGCCTCGGCCCGGTCGGCGCCGGTCGCGTCGTACGCGACCTGGTAGTCGCCCTCGGGGGACCAGACGAAGGCGACGTCCTCCTTGTCGATCACCCGGCGGAACCACGTCCGCTCGACCTCGGCCATGTGCCGGACCAGCCCGAGCAGCGACAGCGTGGACGGCGGGCTGGACCGCAGCCGCAGCTGCTCGTCGGTCAGGCCGTCGCACTTCATCGCCAGCGTCGCCCGGTGGAAGTCGAGGAATGCGCGCAGCATCTCCCGCTCGCCCCCGGTCAGCGGCGGCGCGATCCGTTCGGTGGTCATGTCGCTCTCCCCTGCTCCTCATCGGCGGAAGCCCCAGCCCCCGCCGCCCCGTCGGACCCCCCAGTCTCCCCCACCCCGCCCCCGGCCCCCGAACGGCGGAGCCAGATTGCGGGGTTCCACAGGTGCCAGGATGTCGCCAGACTGGGAGGTGGAGGCGATATCCATGCGACGGGCCCTCCTCATCCTCGTCGTCGGCGGGCGCTTCGCGGATTCCGACGCCGAGATCGCCGACGAGTCTCCCCCCAGCGACGACCAGCGGTTAACCTCCGCCAGTTCCCGAGTGACGGAGTTGGCCAACGTGCTCGGTCGTTTCGGCTACGAGGTCTCGATGGTGGTTGACGGCACGGCCCGAAAGATCTCTGCCGCAGTCCGCGAAGCCATCCAGGCCGCCGGCAGCGATGACGCCCTCGTCGTGCACGTGCTCAGCCACAGCGTCGTCGATCGGTCTGGGGCACTCTCCGTGCTCGGAGCCGACGGACGACTGTCGTCCGTCAACGAATGGATCCAGCACGCCTCACACCGTGCCGACACGGCCGGCACCTTGTTCCTTCTCGATCTCGATGTGGGCGATCCGGACCTGAACCGCGAAGGAGCACGCACCTGGATAGTCGCCAGAACCGGCCCCGAGAACGCCGTCCTTAACGGGGCCCTCACCACGGCGACCACTACAGCTCTGACCAAGGTACTCGACGACGGACACGCACTCGGTTCGGACATCCGCTTCGTGCCGTTCGACGCATTCGCAACGGAAATCAGTCTCGAGTCGGGGTTTACCTGGCTCGACGGCCCTGCCGAAGAACCTTTCCCGTTCTTCCCGAACCCGGCCTATGACGCGACGGCCACACCACCGACACCGCTCGTGGTCACGGTTCTACCGGACACCGGCCGGGCGCGGTCACTCGCAGCCTACAAACTGGATGACGGACGGCCGGTCGTCGCGGTGGGCAGCGACTCCCTGATCAGTCTGTTCGATCTCCGTACCGGCCAGCGACTGGCTCGGACCAACGCCAATACCGTCCGAGGACTCGTGCAACCGCCCGGTTCCGGCCTGCTGATTTGCGCCAGCCGGCGCGGGACCGTCGAGGCTCGCTCCTACCGCGACCTCCTTCCCCGTGGCACGCTCTGGGAGCAACACCACCCGGTCAACGCGCTGGCCACCTCAACCGCCGACTCGCGATGGCTGGTGTGCTCGGCAAGCGACGACGGGTCGATCCAGGTCAGGGACCAGACAGGTGCCCCCGGGCTAAGGGTGACGCAGACCCGCGAGGGGGCCGTGAACGCGGTCGCTTTCGTCGGCCCGCGCATCGTTTCGGGGAGCTCGGTCGGCACCATCGCAGCGTGGGATATCGAAACCGGCAACCACCTTTGGTTGAGACGCCTGAACGGGTCCGTGAACTCTCTGGCAGTGATCACACTCGGCGGCCAGCAGTTGGTCGTGAGCGGCAGCCAGGACGGGCAACTCGGTATCTGGGATCCGGAAAGCGGTGAGCCTGTCGACGTCAGCCCCTCGTGGTCAGGCCCGATCCACGCGGCGGTCTCTCTACCGCGGCATCCTTGGGTCGCCATAGGCGGAGCGAATGGCATCGTGCGTGTGTGGGACGCCGGCCGCCGCAAGCAGCTGGCCGAGATACAGACTGGCCATGCGGTCCTCTCCCTGGCCGCCGCTGAGGTCGATGGCCAGACCGTCGTAGTCATCGGCGACGACCGGGGCGCCCACATCTGGCCCCTCACGAAGACCCCAGCCGTGCCCCCGCCGCCTCCCGCCCTCCACGCCGGATACGCGGCGGACACCGTCCGGGGCCCCGACCAGCTCGGCATCTCCGCCCAGGTGGACACCCTCTGCCAGTTGATCATGGCTCGCAACATCGAACCACCGTTGTCCATCGGTCTCTTCGGCGACTGGGGAACCGGCAAGTCCTTCTTCATGTCCGAGATGCGCAAAGGCCTCGACCGGCTGGCCGAACGGTCGCGGCGGGCCGAGCTGCAGGGCGTCGAGTCCGGCCTCTGCAGCGGCGTGTGCGCCATCGAGTTCAACGCCTGGCACTACCTGGACGCCAACCTCTGGGCCGGCCTGGGCTCCGTGATCTTCGACCGGCTGGCGGCCACCGAGGCCGACACCGACGACCTGGTACAGGACCTGCCCTCGGTCCGGGCCCTTCGTGCGGAGCTGGAGGGCCTGCGAGACCGCGCCGAGCACGGACTCGACAAGCTGGCCCGCGATCTCGCCGTCGAGGAGCGGATTGCGGTCGGGCAGTTGCTCACCATCGACACGTTGAGGCAGAAGGCCGACGACGCTACGGAAGAGGCCCTCGACGAGGTCGGAACCGCACTGGAGCAAGCGGGCGTCGCACAGGTCGACCGGGCGGACCTGCGGACCGTTTCCGAGGCCGCCGACATCACACGGCGGGCCTGGTACCTGCTGCGCCGGGGCCAGCTCCTCACCCGATTGTCGCTGCTGGCGGCGTTCGTCCTCGCCGTGGTCGCAGGTCCGCTCCTCGGCTGGCTCCTGGTGGACGCCCTGGATTCCGGCGTCGCCGCGCTCGCTCCGCTGCTGCTCTGCGGCGCCGCCGGGCTCCGACTTGCCGGGCCCGCGTTGAACCGATTGCGCGGGGTGGTCGAGCAGGTCGAGCCCCTGGTGGCACGGGTGGACGAGCGCCGTCGCATCGCCCTGCGGGCCCGCGAGGAGAAGCTCAACGCCCAAATCGCCCAAACCACCGAGCAGATAGCCTCGCTCGACGACCAGCTCCGCACCCTGAACGAGTCCAGGAGCGTCCAGGCGTACGCCATGAAGCGTCTCAGCGACGACGAGTACCGCCGCAACGAGGGCCTGATGGCGGTGCTGCGCCGCGACCTGGAGGAGCTCAGCCGCCGCCTCACGCCGGCGTCCGCTCCGAAGGCACGCTCGCCGTCCTCGCCGGCCGACCTGGAACGCATCGTCCTGTACATCGACGACCTCGACCGGTGCCCGCCCGCCCGCGTCGTGGAAGTGCTCCAGGCGGTGCAACTCCTGCTCGCCTTCCCGCTGTTCGTGGTGGTCGTCGGCGTCGACTCGCGATGGCTCCTGCGTTCGGTCCAGGCGCACTACAGCGATGTCCTGGGCGCGGGCGAGTCGCCCGTGGCCGGCTGGGAGGACACCCGGCACTGGGCGTCCACGCCGCAGAACTACTTGGAGAAGATCTTCCAGATCTCGGTCTGTCTCGCGCCCATGTCGGAAGCCGGGTACGCCCGCCTGGTCGAGGCCGACCTGGGCGAATCGCTGCCGGCGGAACCGGACGGCGCATCCGACCGCGTCCTCCCGGTACCCATGACGCCCGGCACGCGCGACAGGCGGGTACCGCCCACGGACGAGCGTCCACAGCCAGGGGTCACCGAACCGCCGCCCACCCGCGAGCCTCAGCCGCCGAGACGGACCGCGCCCTCCGTCCCCGCCACGGAACTGGTCCGCTACCGGGCCGAGAAGCCGGTGGTGGCCCTCGGCCTCAGCGGCGACCGGCCGCTCCTGATGGTGGTCGACAAATCGACCCGCCTCTATCTCGGGGACCCCCGTGCACGGGGGGACCTCGAACTCCAGCAGAAGATCGCCCGGAGCGACCTCAGCACTGCGAGCATCACCACCGACGGACGCGTGCTGCTCACCGGATGGTTCGACGACGGCATCGCGCTGGCCGCCGCCAGTACCGGCGAGGTCGTCGACAGGGTTGGTCGTCCGTTCCCGCCGTCGTCCGACGTCGAGCTGGAGGCGGTCTTCTCCGCGAACGGTTCCGCCGTCGGGCTGACGCGGGTCGAGACCGCGAGGAAGTCCGCGGCCCACCTCACGCTGCCGCTCGGCCGTACACCCGACTCAGCCGACTTCGACGACGCTGCCCCGGGCCGGCTACTGGCGTTCACCGCAGCGGGTGCGGTGATCCAGTACCCGGACGCCGTCACATGGCTCGGTCCGGACGGCGAGCCGACGCTCCGGAGCGATCCCGCCCGAGTCGACCGGGCGGTCACCGACCCCGACGGCCGATTCCTGGCTCTCGTCGGCGACGGCACGGTCCTCGGCCTCTGGGCCCTCTCCGGTACCGCTCCCCCGACGTCACTCCCCATCCCCGAGCCGCCCCCTTCGGGCGTCACCGCCCTGGCCCTCGGCACCTCCGGGCTCCTCGGCGCCGCCGCAGGCTCCCGCTTCCGCGCATGGGACCTGAACACCGGCGACCTGCGCACCGAAGAATCCGCCGCAACGACCGTCACGGCCATGGCCTTCTCACCCGACGGCCGCCGGCTCGCCACCGGTTGCGAGGACGGCACCGTGCAGGTCTGGCTGATCGACGTGCCCGACCCGGACGTCGCCGTGAAGCTGGAGGCGCTGCGGCTGATGCACGACGAGCACCGGATGATCATCGCCGTCCAGCCCCTCATCGGAACACCCCGGACCGCGAGGCGGCTGGTCAACACCTACCGTCTCCTACGATCCACCCTCGACGGCGAACGGCTGCGGCAGCTGCACGCCGGCGGCTACCGGCCGGTGATCCTGCTGCTCGCCGTCCTGGTCGGCCACCCCGCCCAGGGCGCCGCAGTGCTGGAGGAGCTGCTCGCGCCGCAGCCGGAGCCGACGACGAGCGGCTTCGCCGCCCTCTTCGCCGACGTCCGCGACCACCTGCCCTCACCGGGCCTGGCGTCGGCCGTCAAGGCCGTCGCCCTCGCCACGGGCGCCACCGACGAGGTCGCCGAGTACCGGGAGTGGGCCCCCTACGTCGCCCGGTTCTCCTTCCGCACCGCCCACTTGCTCTGATCGGCAAACGCCCGCCCCGGCAGCTCAGGCCATCAGACCGTGAGCCGGACCAGGAAGCTGCCCTGTGCCGGGGCGACGGGCAGGCGGCCCGCGCCGAGTGCGGCCAGCAGGTCGTTCGGGTCGGTGCCGAGGCGGACCGTCCGCGGCGCGTCGTCGAGCCGCACGTGGACGAGGCCGAGGTCCAGCTCCAGTACGTCGGCCAGCCACGGGACGCGCGGGCGGGTGCGCCGCAGGTGGGCGGCGAACGCCATCGCCTCCTCCGTGGCGAACAGCTCCGGCGGGTGGGAGCGGGTGTAGTCGTCCAGCAGGGCGCGCACCCCGGCCTCACCGAGGGTGAGCAGCAGCAGCCGTACGGTGTGCACGAGCGTCCCGGCCAGCGCGCTCGCCCGGAACTCCGTGACCAGCTCGCGCAGCAGCGCGATCGCCGGGTCGGCCGCCAGCTCCCGGGCGAGCGTGCCGTCCGCCTCCCGGCCGATGGTCAGCGCGCCCAGTGCGTGCTCCCACTCCTCGGGGCCGGGCCCGTCACCCGGCTCCAGGGCGGGCGACGGCCACGGCACCGGTGCCGCCAGGGCCAGGCCGGCCGGCGACGGCTGCGGCCGCCACTGCTCGCGGACGCGGACCAACAGGTCCCGGACGGCCTGCGGGTCGAGCCCCGGCAGGGCCGAGCCCGTCACCTCGAACAGCACCGCGCGCAGCGCGGGCAGCCGGGGCAGCACCCGCTCGGCCAGGGCGAGCAGCTCCTTGTCGGGCAGCCCGCTGTGCGCGTCCAGCCAGTAACCGCGGTGCTCGAAGCCGCCTGCCAGGTGCACCTCCCAGACCCGGTCCAGCGGGAGTTCGTCGAGCAGCCGGCCGACCGACGCCCGGCCGTTCCGCTCGTTGGCGAGGACGTTGTGCAGGTCGAGCAGCAGCCCGCAGCCCGCGCCCTCGGCCACGCTCGCCACGAACCGGCCGTCCGGCAGCTCGTCGGCACGCGGCCGCAGGTAGTTGGTGCCGATCTCGACGGCGAGCGGCACCGGCAGGGCATCGGCCATCGCCCGTACGGAGGCGACGCTGCGCCGGACGCCCTCGAGGGTCTGCCGGGGCGGGAGCATGAAGCCGGTGCGGAACCCGTCCTCGCTCCGGCCGCCCCGGCCGGTCCGCCCGGTCGGGCCGGCCGTCCGCCCGGTGGTCCGGTTGAAGGCCAGGTGTTCGCTGACCCAGGGTGCCCCCAGCCGTTCGGCCAGCTCGCCGACGAGGGCGGTCTGCCGGGGGTCGGGCGGCCGGCAGCCGCCGACCGGGTTGCCGACGCCGTGCAGCAGCCGGGCGCCGGGGAGGTCCGCGAGGCGGCGGAGGGCCTCCTCGTCGCAGCCGGTCGTGCCGTCCGGCCGCGCGCGCCAGAGCGCCTGCGGTTCGATCTCGACGACCTCCAGCAGGTCGGCGCAGGCGTCGAGGAGCGGCTCGGCGCCGGGGACGTGGGTGAGCCCGACACCGAGCCCGGTCACGGCGTCGCCGCCCTAACCCACGAACGGCTGGGCGATGCCCTGCGCGACCTCGCCCTTGGGCGAGACCACGAAGTCCAGCGACTGCCGGAACCGCAGGTCGAACCCGGAGTGGCAGGTCGGACACCCGAGGTGGGTCATCACCTTCTTGATCACGTCGGTCATCCGGTCGAGGTCACCCGCCACTCCCACCGGCACGGTGATGTTGATCTCCCGCCCGGTCGCCCACGGGTCCGGCTCTCCGGGCCCCCGGTTGAATCCGCCGTTCGACATCGCGCCTCCTCGCTGCACGCCGCAGCCCCGCACCGGTGGGCACCGGCACACCCTGAGCCCCGGCCGGGGCACAGCCTTCCGCCCGTCGGGCGGGCCCACAACGTACGCGCCCGAACTGTCACCCGGACCGGCTACGTCCCCGCTGGAGCCGCCCGGGTGGGAGGCTGGAGAGGAGGAGTACCCGGAGCACCGGCAGGGGCCGGGAGGCGCCAGGAGCACCCGGCGCCCCAGGGCCCCACCGTCGTCCCCGGCGTGGAGCGCGCGATGCCGACGAGGATCCTGATCGAGGGCCGCCCCGGCAGCGGGAAGACCACCGCGATCCGCCGGCTGGCGGCGCTGCTGCACACCCGGGAGGCGGCCGGCTTCACCACGGAGGAGATCCGTGCCGGCGGAGCCCGGGCCGGCTTCGCGCTGGAGACGCTGGACGGGCGGCGGGCCGTGCTCGCCCACGTCTCCTTCCCCGGGCCGCCGCAGGTCGGGCGGTACGGCGTCGACCTGCGGGTGATGGCCGAGCTGGCGCTGCCGTCCCTGCCGCCGCTGCCCTCCCTGCCCGCGCCACCCTCCTTCCCGGAGCCGCCCTCCCCGCCGCCCCCGCCGGCGGCCCCGCCCGTCGCCCCGCCCGTCACCCCGCCCCGGGAACGGCTGGTGCTGATCGACGAGCTCGGGCGGATGGAGCTGGCGTATCCCCCGTTCCGCGACGCCGTGCAGGCGCTGTTCGCCGCCGGGGTGGACGTGGTCGCCACCGTGCAGGCGCAGCACGGCCCGCTCACCGACGCGCTGAAGCGGCGGCCCGACGTCGAGCTGATCCGGCTCACCCCGGCGAACCGGGACGCTCTCCCGGCACGGCTGGCGGCGCGCCTGGAACCGGCGGGCCACTGAGCCCGGCCGGCGTGGGAGAGGAGGCACCCGATGGCCCGCCACGACCGGACCCCGGCCGCAGCCCCCCGCCGGCACGGCGAGCGGCGCGACGGGCGGCCCGACGGGCGGCGCGACGAGTGGCGCGCCCGGCTGCTGGACGCCGCCGCCCGCTGGGCCGACCGGGCCGACCGGTGTGCGGGCTGGACCGGGCGGGGCGTCGAGCGGTGCCGCCGCTGGGCGCGGGAGGGTGCCCGGCGGCCGGGTGAGCTGGCGCCCCCGTCCTGGTTCGCGATCGCCCTGCCGTTCGGCATCGCCTGGTACCGGGTGCTCGGCGGCGCGGGGCGGACCTGGTGCCGGGCGGCCCGCCGGGCCTGCCGACTCCTCGCCCGGGCCTTCGGCCGGGCCGTTCCCGCCGACCGGGGGCGCGGCAGAGGAGACGTTTCCTGACAGCTTGCCTCGCTCCGGCCGAAAACCGCCCCAGAACAGATTTTCGGGGCGGCTCCGGGCTTCTCAACTCCGTACGCGGAGTGCCAGATTGACTGCCCTCGGGTGGCCGGTCACACCGCGCGCCGCCACCTGTTCCAGCCTGCGCCGATCGAGGACACATGACCGCACCCACCGCCGCCGCCTCCCACCGCACCGCCCGGGCGCCGGGTGCGCTCCCACTCCTCGGCCACGCCCCGGCGCTGGTCCGCGATCCGCTGCCGTTCCTGCGCTCGCTCGCCGGGCAGGGCGACCTGGTGGAGCTCCGGCTCGGGCCGAAGCGCGCGGTACTGGTCTGCTCCCCCGAGCTGTTCCATCAAGTCCTCACCGACACCCGGCACTTCGACAAGGGCGGGCCGCTCTTCGACAAGCTGCGGCCGTTCCTGGGTGACGGCCTGGGCTCCACACCGCACGACGTGCACCGCCGCCAGCGCCGGCAGCTCCAGCCAGCGTTCCGCCCGGAGGCGTTCACCCGCTACCTGGCGGTGATGCGGGAGGAGGTGCTGGCCGCCTCGGCCGGCTGGCGGGACGGCGCGGTGATCGAGGTCGAGCAGCACGCCTACCCGCTGATCGCCAGGATCATCACCCGGACGATGTTCTCCGCGGACGGTTCCTCCGCCGCCGTGGCGGCGATAGCCGCCGCCTACCCGGACTTCCACCAGGGCATCGGCCGGCAGATGCGCTCGCCGTTCCGGCTGCTCGACCGGCTGCCGACGCGGGCCAACCGCCGCTTCCGCCGGGCGTGCCGCGTGGTCGGCCAGGTGGTCGACGGCGCGATCGACGCCCGCCGGCGCGGCCGGGACACCGGCACCGAGCGGGATCTCCTGACCCTGATGGCCGGGGAGGGGCTGACCGACCGCGAGATGCACGACCAGGTCGTCACCATGCTCACCGGCGGCATCGGCACGTCCGCCTCGGCGCTCGGCTGGGCGCTGCACTTCCTCTCCCGGGACGAGGTGCTCGCGGACGCCGTCGCCCGGGAGGCGCGCGCCGTCCTCCCGCCGGACACCAGCGGCAGAACCGACCGCGACGACGGCTCCCGCCCGCCGGCCGCCCTCCCGCCGCTCACCCTCGCCGACGTCAACCGCCTGGACCTCGCCCGCCGCGTGGTGGCGGAGACGCTCCGCTACTACCCGTCCGCCTGGTTCTACAGCCGCACTGTCACCGCCCCGGTCGAACTGGCCGGCGAGCATCTCCGCCCGGGCACGCCCGTCCTGCTCTCGCCCTACCTCGTCCACCACCGCCCCGACCTCTACCCCGAGCCCGAACTCTTCGACGTCGACCGCTGGTTGCCCGAGCGTCACGCCGGTCTCCCGCGCCAGGCCTACGTCCCCTTCGGCACCGGCTCCCGCAAGTGCATCGGCGACGTCTACGCCCTCACCGAGATCACCCTGGCCGTCGCGGTCATCGCCTCCCGGTGGCGGCTGGAACCGCCGCCCGGGCCGGTGCCCCGGCACCTGGTCGAGCCCCGGCCCTGGACCGTGATCCATCCGGCCCCGCTGCGCCTGCGGCTGCACAGCCGCGCCTGAACCCGCGCCGGCGGCCCCTGCCCTGATCCCCGCGCGCGGCCCCGGTCCGGCCCGCCCCCGGGGCCGGCGGCGGGCCGGACCCGGGCGGCGGCCGCAACCGCGCGGATCAGGGCGTCAGTTGACGTGGACCACGGGGCCGCCGGCCTGGCTGCTGTCGGTCAGCGGCCCGTACGTGGCGGAGAAGTACCCGTCGCCGGGGCACAGGCTCGAACCGCCGCTCTTGACGAAGTGCTCGTTGCGGAAGGCCAGGCTGTGGGCGGTGTTGTCGGCGTTCCCCGTGAAGGTGCCGCTGAGCTGGTAGCTGCAGGTGAGGGTGCCGAACCACGAGTTCAGCACGGCCGTGGCCTGGAACGGTCCGGCCGCCCCGGCCGCGATCGCGACCGGGTAGCCCGCGGAGTCGCCGACCGAGACGGTGTACGGGAGGTTGCCCACCGTCAGGCTGCGGACCGAGGTGACCCCGGTGACGTTGCTGGTGCACGAGCCGAAGGTGTGCCCGGTCAGGGACTCCGTCGCCGTGCCGGGGGCGGCGGGGTTGCCGAGCACCCGGGCGGTGAACTGCGAGACGGCGCAGGTCACCCCGGTCGAACCGGCGGCGGTCGAGTAGAAGGTGGCACGCGTGCCGGCGGCGAGCGGCGCGACCAGCACGTCGCCGACCGCGACCGGGGTGCCGCCGGCGCCGCCGGTGGTCAGCACCGGCGTGTCGGCCGCCGCGCTGCCGGCCGGGGCGGGTGCGGGGGCGGCGCCGACGGCCAGCGTCGCGGCGACGGCGGCCAGTGCCAGACAGGTGCGAGTGCGCATGGGGGAGCCTCTTTCTCGGCGGGGGATACGAGAAGACGAACTTCCTTGGCTTCCCGAGCAGTTGGGGCCACTCGGCAGCTGACAACGTTGTAGAGCCGTGTCCGTGCACCGTCAACCCATTGCGCAGGACTTGCTGACACATTCGTCAGCAAGGAGCCCCTCCCGGCCGCTACGGCGGGCCGGACATCCGACACGGAGCGTCACCGGCCGCAGTCACCACCCGCGCGCGACACGCCGTACGGCCCAGGCCCTGCTTGACTCTATTGGCCTAGACCATTGACGTCAGCCCGTGGGCCGGTTTAGATTGCCGGACCACCAGTACGCAGGGGGACGTACCGACCGAAACGGTACGACGGACTGGAGCAACAGCCGGCCTCCAGCCGGTCACCCTCGGTGAGGGACCGGCGGAGCCCCCGAAAGGCGGTGCCATCCGTGGACGCTGTTCCCTCCGACGCTGCGCGCGCGCGAGGCCGTTCCCCCTTCGCCACGCCACCGGACCGGGCGGCCTGGCGGGCCACCCCGCTGTGGATCGTCGAGATCCCGATGGCGGCCTGCCCCCGCACCGGGCGGCGGAACGGCCGGCAGATCTGCGCCGTCCGCGCGCGGTCCGACCGGGAGGCGCTCCACGAGGCGCTGCGCCGCACCCACGACCCGGCCGCCGTGGCCCGCCGCCGCGGCGCCGCCCTGGACCCGGGCCGTGCCACGGTCACGGCGTGGGACTCACGGCAGAGCCTGCTCTGAGCACTCCCCCGCCCGGGGGCCCGCGATCCACCCGGACGTGGTGTTCGGCCGCGATCCCGTTTGGGTACGTACTGCGGCGCCCCCGAAGACCGGGGCGAGGACCCACGAGGAGACGAGCCGCCCATGAGCCAGGACCGCATCCCCGCAGCCGTACGGCGGACCTACGGCGCCGACGACCTGTCCCAGGCCGCGAGCTTCGCCGGCGGCTTCATCAACTTCGGCGACTGGAGCGGCATCGACCTCACCGCGCCCACGCCCGATGACCGGGTGCGCAGCCAGGAGCAGCTCTACCGGCGGGTGTTGCGCACCTTCCCGGAGCCGCGTGACCGGCTGCGGCTGGCCGAGGTCGGCTCCGGGCGTGGCCTCGGCGCCGCCCTCGCCCTGCGCGAGTTCCGCTTCGCCGCCGTCACGGGCGTCGACATCCACCCCGACCAGGTCGAACGGGCCCGGGCCGTCAACGCCAGGGCCCTCGCCACCTACCCCGACCGCCTCGCCTACACGCTCGGCTCCGCCGACGAACTCCCCTTCGCCGACGCCTCCCTGGACGGTCTCTACTCCGTCGAGGCCGCCCAGCACTTCCGTGCGCTCGGCGGCTTCGCCCACGAGGCCGCCCGCGTCCTGCGTCCGGGCGGCCGCCTCGCCGTGACCACCTTCTTCGCCGCCGACGGCCCCGACGTCGCGGAGCGCCTCAGCATCCTCCTCGCCAGCTTCGCCGACGGCCTCGACGTCCCGCACACCCTCACCGGGTTCACCACCGACCTCGGCAGGGTCGGCTTCGCGGACGTCCGCACCGAGTCCGTCGGCCGCGACGTCTGGCCCGGGCTCGACCGCTACCTCGCCGACACCATCCCGCCCGACCACTGGGCCCGCAACTTCCTCCACGCCTGGCGCGACGGCCTGTTGGACTACCACCTGGTCACCGCCGGCCGGCCCTGACCCCGCACGGCAGGCGCCCCCGTTTCCCCGGGCCCCAGGCCTGTCCGGACACACCCGGAGCGGCCTGGGGCGCAGGCGCGCGATCCGGCTTCCCGAGGAATCCGTCCGGGACCGGAATCTCCCGTGACGGACTTCGGCGCGCGCCGGGGCGCCGGGCAACCTCCCGGGCCGGGCCCGGGCCAGCCAATCACCACCCGGGAGACCGCCCCTCCCGAGCGGTTTGCCGGCCGTCGGCGCGGCTCGGCCGCCGGGGCGCGGAAGCGGCGTACCAGGTCGCGTCGGCCGAAGAGCGCTGCCGGCGCTCACCATGCGCGGACACCGCACCGAGAAGCCGCACGAGGATCTCCGTCCGCTTCGGCAGGACCACGAACTTCGCGCGGGCTCCGGAACCGTCTCCGGCAGCGGAAGTCACCGGACGACCGGGGCGGCCGGTGCCGTGGCGCGACCGTTGCCGCCTGACAGGGTCGGCCCGGGCCGGTCGACACGAATGATCGTAGGAGTGGTGGGACGGCGACTCCGCCCCCCGGAGAGCCGCGTCATGGACTCCTAAGGCTCCGCTCACCGTTCAACCGGTGCTTCTCGCGGCTCCACCGGCCCTCCGCCGGGTGCGTCCACGCCCCACCCGGACGGACCCTGCCGCCGCGCGCCTGGGGGAGGAAGCCCCCGGGCGGCCACCCGCGGCGTCCACGGACCGCGTAAGCGGAACCTTAGGGGTTCCTCAGGGGCACCTCTGCAACGGCTCACTTCCGGCGGACGGCGCCTACGATCATCGATCACCGGCCTGGGAAGGCCGGGCACCCGAGCCGCGCGAGCGCACCGCAGGTGACACCGGCCTGCGCCCCGTGCTCCCTCACCCGGACCGTCGACGGCGCGGCAGCCGGCCCGCGGACCTGCGCCTCCGGGCGCCGTCGCGGCGGTCCGCGAGCACTCGGAGTCCGCGGGTCCGGCCCGCCGAATCCCTTCCGCCGGAACGGCCTTGGGCCCGGCGCCACCGCACACGACGCGTCACAGGACCGACCCCGGTCCGTGCAGAGAGGAACAGCCCATGGAACGCGCCGCCACGCACCTGGCAGACGTCGTCGCCGCGCAGGCCGGGGACGCTGCAGCTCTCGACCGGCTGGTGATCGAAGCGCTGCCGATGCTCTACGGGGTCGTCGGCCGGGCCCTGAAGGGGGACAGCGAGGTGGACGACATCGTCCAGGACACCATGGTGCGCTTCGTCACGGGAATCGACACCCTGCGCAACGCGAGCGCGCTCCGTCCGTGGCTGATGGCCATAGCGATGAACGAGGTCCGCCGCCGCCGGGCCCACCGCGCCCGGCAGCCGGCCCCCCTGGAGTCGGGCGAGCACCTGGCCGACCCGGGCGCCGACTTCGTCGGCCTCACCGCGCTGCGGGTGGACCTGTCGGGGCACCACCGCGAAGTCGGCAACGCCGCCCAGTGGCTGGGCGACGACGACCGCCGGCTGTTCGCCCTGTGGCGCATGGAGCAGTCGGGCAGCGCCACCCGGCTCGCGGTGGCCCGGACGCTGAGGATCTCGGCTCGTCACGCCGCGGTGCGGATCCAGCGGATGAAGGAACGGCTCTCCACCGGCCGCCTCGTGATCCGGGCCCTGTCGTCCGCACCGGGGTGCCGGGCCCTCACGGCCGCGACCGGCAGCTGGGACGGCGTCCCGTCGCCGCTGTGGCGCAAGCGCATCACCCGTCACATCCGCGGCTGCGCCGCCTGCCGGGCCGACCGGCGGCACCGGATCCCGTTCCAGAGGCTCCTGGAAGCAGAGCCCGACCTGGCCGGCGCGCCGAGGTGAGCCGCCGGCACACCCGGCGCCGCGGCCTTTCACGCGGGGCGTACACGATCGACCCGGTCGAACCGAAGAATGTGAAAAGCTTCGCCGCGCGTTGCCGGAAAGCGCCCTGGATCGGTCCGGCGGATGAGGGGACGGAGAACTCCGCCTCGCGACGGACGATTTCAGCGCGTGGGACGCCTTGGACGCCGCCTCCTCCCGCGCGCACAAGAAGAACTGAGCGACCGTGACGTGGAAAGCCCGCGTGCGCGGGTTCTTGCATCCTGCACCCATAAGCATCAGGCTGACGTTCCATAAGACGGGGATGTGCCTCAATCCCGCCACCCGGATCCATCTGTTCCGAATTCCGCGAACACCGCTACGGTGTGCGCCATGACCTCCGTTCTCGTCGTCGAAGACGACCCCGCAATCCGCGCTTCCCTCATAGAGGTGCTGACCAGTCACCACCTCGTGGTGCGCAGTTCGCCGAACGGCTTCGGCGCGCTGCGCGAGATCACCCGGCGGCCGCCGGACGCGATCGTCCTGGACCTGGGACTGCCGGACCTGGACGGTGCCGACGCCCTGCGGATGATCCGCGGCCTCTCCCAGGTCCCCGTGCTGGTGGCGACGGCCCGGGACGACGAGCGGGAGATCATCAAGCTTCTCCACGCAGGAGCCGACGACTACCTGGTGAAGCCGTTCTCCGGCGGGCAACTGGTCGCCCGCCTGATCGCCGTCCTACGGCGCTGCTCCGGTCCCGCCTCCTTCGCCGCAGCCGGCCCGGGCGCACACGCGGTCCCGTTGCCCGGCATGGACCAGGGCGCGATCGTCGTGGGCGAGCTGAGCATCGACCCGACGGCACGGACCGCCCGTCTCGCCGGCGGCGATCTCGGCCTGACCAGGCGCGAGTTCGACCTCCTGGAGTTCCTCGCCCGGAACGCGGGCCGGGTCGTCTCCCGCCAGCTCATCCTCGCCGAGGTCTGGCGCCAGCCGTACGTCGACGAGAAGACCGTCGACGTCCACCTGTCCTGCCTGCGCCGCAAGTTGGGCGAGCGGGCCACCCGGCCCCGCTACCTGCACACCGTCCGGGGCGTCGGCGTGAAGCTGGTGGCACCCCAGTGAGATCCACCCTCGCCACCGTCGCCCTGGTGGCGACCTCCATGGTCGCCCTCTCCTTCCTCGTCCCCCTGGCCCTGCTCCTGCGCACCCAGGTGCAGACGCAGGCCTCGCTGGGCGCCGAACAGCGGGCGGCGGCCCTGGTGCCCGCCACCGTGACCCTGGCCGCCCGGCCCGCGGACCTGGAGCAGGTGGTGGCGCGTCTGGACATGACGGGCCGGCACGGCGTCCACCTGCCGGACGGCCGGACCGTCGGCACCGCCCACGCCCCCGCGGACCTGCTGGACCGGGCCGGGCGGGAGCGGATGTCCTTCACCGGCGCGATCCCCGGCGGCTGGACCTACCTCCAGCCCGTGCCCCTGGACGCGAACCGGGTGGCCGTCGTGGAGGAGTTCGTACCGCAGGCCGAACTCAACCAGGGGGTGGCCCGGGCCTGGACGGTGATGGCCCTGCTCGCCGTCGGGCTCGTGATCGGCTCGGTCCTGCTGGCCGACCGCCTCGGTGCCCGCGTGGTGCACGCCTCCCGCTCCCTCTCCGACGCCTCGGCGGCGCTGGGCGCCGGCGACCTCGACGTCCGGGTCGAACCGAGCGGGCCGCCGGAGCTCCGGGCGGCCGGACTGGCGTTCAACAGCATGGCCGATCGCGTGACGCAGCTCCTCGAAGCCGAGCGGGAGCTGGTCGCGGACCTCTCGCACCGGCTCAGGACCCCGCTGACGGCGCTACGCCTCACGACCGAGCAGGCCGGCGCGGTCGCGGCCTCCGAACGGGTGAGCGCGGCCATCGACCACCTGGAGTCCGAACTGGACTCGATCATCGTCACGGCCCGGACGCCGCTGTCCGGCAGGCCGCCCGGGGCCAAGGACGGCACGGGTTCCCGCGCCCAGGGGGCCGTGAACCCCGGCCGGCGCTCCGACGAGCCGTGCCGGGTGTCGGAGCTGGCCGCGCACCGCGTCGGCTTCTGGTCGGTGCTCGCCGAGCAGGAGGGCCGGTGGTGCACCTTCGAGGCGACCGACGAACCCACGCCCGTGCTGCTGCCGGACGACCACCTGGCCGCCATGGTGGACGCCCTGGTCGGCAACGTCTTCCGGCACACCCCCGAAGGGACCGCCTTCGCGGTGAGCGTGCAGCGGACGGCGCAGAGTGTCGTGCTGATCGTCGAGGACGGCGGTCCCGGCATCCAGGACCCGGGCAGCGCACTGTCCCGGGGAGTCAGCACCGGCGGGTCGACGGGTCTCGGGCTGGACATCGCCCGCACCGCGGCCGAGTCGACCCGGGGGCGCCTGTCGATCGGCCGCAGCACGCTGGGCGGGGCGCGCGTGGAAGTGACCCTCGGCCTCGCCCCGGACTCACGGCGCGCCCTCGGCCGGCCTTGGCGTCACCGCCGCCGGCGCACCGCGGAGGCCCTCCGCCGCAGCCGGCCGGCCTGAGGCCCCGCCCCTGTCGGCCAATTCACAGGCCCCGGATCACCCGGGGCCCTGGAATTCATCTCAGATGCCGGCACCCGTTGTTGACGCATTGTCTTGCAAAGATTCGAACGCTCACAATATTCACATGTTCGGGCCTTGACGCGGGAAGATCATCGCGGCCAAGATCCTCTACCGGCGGGTAGGGAAGTCGCCGCAGAAACCCCGGCGCGCGCCCGACAGCTCGTCGGGGGCGCGATTCCGGCACCCACCACCGCCTCCGCGACATTCACGTCCGTGGCGTTCCGGTCACGGCCTGCAATGCCCCCGGCCTGCCGGCCGTTCCGCGCGGTGACCGTTCGATGACAAACGCCCACCGGGGCGCACAGAGGAGCAGAGATGTCGGATTCGGTGACCGGCGTAACCACGACGGATGCCGAACTGGCACGCCTGATCCGCGACGGGCACGAACGGGACCGTTCCCCGGCGGCCGCAGAGCTGACGCACCGGCACATCGCCGCCGTACGCGCCTACGCCGGTCTGCTCTGCGCGGACGAACGCGCTGCGGAGGAGCTCGCGGACGAGTCCTTCGAGCGGACCCTGGAAGCCGTCCGGACCGGCACCGGGCCGACGGCGGGCTGGCGGCCGTACCTGCTGGCCGAGGTGCGGAGGACCGCGGCCGGCCGGGCCGACACCGGACGCGGAGCGGCGCTGAGCACCGGCTTCGCCTCCTGGCTCGAAACGCTCCCCCAGCCGGATCCCGCGGCCCCCTCGGCGCGCGACGCCGCCACCGCGGCGGAAGCGGACGCCTTCCTCCTGCGCGGGTTCCTCGGCCTGTCGGAGCATCAGCAGGCCGCGCTGTGGGACTGCCTGGGCGATCCCGCCGACCAGTCGACGACACCTCGGCCGGTACCGGAGGCACCGGCCCGTCAGATCCTCTACGAGGCCTACCTGCAGGCGTACGCCGCGCGCGTTCCCGATCGGTCGTGCCGTCACCTGACCGCCGCACTGGGCGAGTTCGTCCGGGACGGCGCCGCCGACGACACCGAGAAGCTCGGCGGCCACCTGTCGCGGTGCGACGGTTGCGGTCGCGCCCGGGCGGAGCTGACCGCCATCGACCTCTGGCAGCGACCGGTCCTGCTCCGGGGGCTGCTGCTGTGGGCGGGAGAACCGTCGTCCACCGCCCTGCCGGTGGCCGCTGCCGGCACCCTCCCGGCGCCGGCAGCCGCACCACGACCCGCCACGCGAACCCGCGCGCGTCCGCCGCACGACGGCGGCCGGCGCCCCGGCGGGCGGCGCGCCATGACGTCCTTCGCCGCGGCCGGGGCCGGCGCAGCGGCGGCGCTGGTCATCGCCGGGGTGGTGCTCACGACGGTGCAAGCCGCGGGAACGCACCCTTCACCGGCCGGCGCCCTCACGCTGCCGAGTTCCGTGGAACCGGCCTCCCCCGCGGGTCCCGCGAGCACGGGTCCGGTGACCATCGCGGACTCGCCGTCGGACGGCCCGTCGGCCACCCCGTCGCCCACGGCCCCGACCACCCCGGCATCGGCCGGCCCGTCACACGTCAAGCCGGCCACGTCTGCACCGGCAACGCCGTCCCCCGCCCCGTCGAGCCCCGCACCGACGACGGAGGCCGTGGCACCGCCACCGAGCCAGCCGACCGGCCTCCCGCTCGTCAACAGGGTCTCGGGGCTCTGCGTCGGCCTCACCGACCGGAATCCCGGCAGCCCGCTGCAGCTCCAGCAGTGCACCGGCCAGGCCGCCCAGCGCTGGGAACGCCTGACGGTCGGCCAGGACACCTACCAGCTCCGCAATGCGGACACCGGGATGTGCCTGGACGGGACCACCGCCGGCGGAAACTCGGTCACCGTCGTCATGCGGAGCTGCCGATCCGGCGCGCAGGCCGCGCAGCAGCTCTGGCGGTTCGAACCGGACGCCAAGACCGGCGCCGTCCGCCTCTGGTTCGTGCCGCCCGTCCCGTCGAGCGACTACGCCTCTCATCTGTTCGGCCCGTACAACTGGCCGGAGGCCGACCCGCCGCGCATCGGATCGGCCCTCGTCCAAGAACCCGACTACTACCACTCCAGCAGCTTCCTGTTCACCCTCGGCTGACGGGAGGACGGGGGCGCGCCCGGGGGGGACCACCAGGCGGAGGGTGCTGCCGCCGGTGAGGTCGGCGCTCAGGTGCTGGACGGCGGGCTTCCCGGTCAACGTGCCGCTGTCGGCGACCTTCGTGGTGTCCCGGTAGATCTGGAAGTCCACCGAGCCGTTGCCGCGCGCCACCGCCGACCGCGGGGTAAGCGGAACTTTAGGGCTTGGTTAGCCGCGTCTTCGCGGGGCGGTTCGGGCCCCGTCACGGCTCCTACGATCGGCCGGGCACGGCGAGTCGTCGCCAGTGCGGATCAGTAGGGAGAGCAACATGGCACGTCACCGTCGCACCAGGCGCATCACCGGCGCCGCCCTGGCCGCCGCGACCCTGATCGGTGGCGGTGTGTACCTGAGCACCGGGTCCGACCCGGCATCGGCCGCGATCGCGGAGTCGGCCGCGAGCTGCAAGTTGCGGGCGACGGACGCCAATCTGTCGGAGGGTTTCGGCAGCCAGTCCGGCCTCGTGCCGTCCACCGGGACCGTGAACGCCAAGATGATCTTCGTGGACTTCCCCGACGCCCAGGCGAACGACGACACCACCTCCTTGTACGACCAGCTCGCGCCCGGCGCCACCGACTGGTTCTCCACCGCCTCCTACGGCCGGCTGAACCTGCACATCTCGGCGGACACGAGCCGCTTCTACCGCATGCCCGACTCCTCCGACAGCTACGGCTACCAACGCGGCCTGAGCTACGAGAGCCACCAGCAGTACATCCAGGACGCCGTGCGGGCCGCCGGCCGCTCGGTGGACTTCAGCGGTACCCAGATCCTCTACATCGTGCCGACCAGGCGGGCCTCGGCGATCTCCTTCTCCCCCACCTTCATGGGCAGCGTGACCACCGCCGACGGCACCGTCATCGACAAGACCGTCACCCTCGGGCAGGACCTGTGGGCCTGGGGATCGGGCGTGATGAACCACGAAACCGGCCACGCCATGGGGCTGCCCGACCTCTACTCCCTCGGGTCCGGGGACGCCCACGGCTACGTCGGCGGCTGGGACATGATGGGCCTCATCTCCGGCCCCGACCCGGACCGCTTCGGCTGGCACAAGTGGAAGCAGCAGTGGATCGACGACAACCAGGTCGGCTGCGTCACCGGCCAGGGCGGCAAGACCGTGACCCTCACCCCGCTGGAGACGAACGGCGGCAAGAAGATCGCCGTCGTCAGGACCGGTTCCACCCGCGCCGTCGTCGCCGAGGTCCGCGGAAAGCAGGGCGTCGACGGCGGCGCCTGCAAGACGGGTGTCCTGATCTACACCGTCGACACCACCGTCAACAGCGGCGACGGCCCCGTCCGCGTCCAGGACGCCCGCCCCGACTCCGGCGGCTGCGGGGGGCACGAACTCAACGACGCCACCTTCGGCTACGGCGGCGACGCCGTCACCCACTACCGCGACGCCGAGTCCGGCGCGACGATCGACGTCACCGGCCACAGCGGCGGCAACTACACCCTGACCATCCGCAAGTAGCCGAAGCGGCACCGGTCGGCACCGGGCTCCTGGGGCATCCACCGGTTCCTGCCGGTGCCCAGTACGCACCCCGCGCGGCAGTGGACCCGTCGTGGGATGTCGTGGGATGGAGAAGAGATGGCGGATCCGGTGACTGACCCGACCACGTATCCCGGACCGGCACACCCGGTCCGGGAGGAACCCGCACCGCGCTCCGCACCGTGCACCCGGGCCCGTCCGCCGTACACCGACGGCCGGCGCCCCGGCGGGCGCCGCGCGCTGACGTCCCTCGCCGCCGTCGGGGCCGGCGCGGTGGTGGCACTGGTCATCGCCGGAGTGGTGCTCACGGCCGTCCACTCGGCGGGAACGCACCGTCCGCCGGCCGGCGCCCTCACGCTCCCCGGCTCCACGGAGTCAGCGCCCTCCCCGAGCGCCACGAGCGCGGGTCCGGAGACCGTCTCGCAGGCGCCGCCGGCCGCCGCCCCGTCCACGGTACCGACGGTGGCCGTCACGCCGACGCCGGCCGGACAACTCGGCGCTCCCCTCGTCAACAAGAGCTCGGGGCTCTGCGTCGGCATCACCGACCGGAAGGCCGACAGCCCGCCGCAGCTCCAGCCGTGCACCGGCCAGGCCGGCCAGCGATGGGAGCGCCTGGCCGCCGATCAGGACACCTACCAACTCCGGAACGTGGACACCGGCATGTGCCTGGACGGCACCACCGCCGGCGGGGACACGGTCGTGGTCGTCGTCCGGAGCTGCCGCTCCGGTGCGCAACGCGCGCAGCAGCTCTGGTGGTTCGAACCGGACGCCAGGACCGGCGCCGTCCGCCTGTGGTTCGTGCCGCCCGTCCCGTCGAGCGAGGACGCCTCCCACCTGCTCGGCCCGGAGCACTGGGCGCATGCCGACCCGACCCGCGCCGGATCGGCCCTCGTCCACCTGCCCGACTACTACCACTCCAGCAGCTTCCTGTTCACCCTGGGCTGACCGGGCGGATCCGCGCCCACTGCCGAACGCGGCTCAGCCGCATCGGAGTTGACGGTCGGCCCGGCCTGCGTGGTCACGGCCGGCAGAACGAGGCCGACGACGCCGCGGTACACCGGCGAAGCGGGCCTCCTCGCACAGGGCTCCGGATCCACCGCCGGCGGCGTAACGGCCGCCGCGTGAACGGGAGTTGCTGCCACCGGACGGCCGACACCGCCTGGCGAAGCCGCACCCGGGGCGGGCGTGCCGCGGACTCACCCGCGGTGCCGGTCGCCGCGCCGGGCAGGGGTGGCCGTGTCCCCGTGCCCGTTTCTCCGCACCACCCCTCCAACCGCTGGCGCAGCACTGTCGATCACGGGTTAAGCGGAACGTTAGGGCTTGGTTAGCCGCGCCTTCGAGGGCCGGTTTCGGCCACATCACTGCTCCTACGATCAGCCAGGCACAGCGAGTTGTCGCCATTTCGGACCAGCAAGGAGATCGACCATGGGACGTCATCGCCGCACTGAAGGCATCATCGGCGCCGCTCCGAGCGTCGCCACCGTGACCGGTCACGGTGTGTATCCGGCCGACGGTCCCGCCCCGGTCGCCTGCGACCAGGACGCCCGCCCCGGCTCCGCCGGCAGCGGAGAGCACGGACCCGACGACACCGCCTCCGGCCACGGCGGCGACGCCGTCATCCACGACGGCGGTGCCGGGTCCGGTACCACGATCGAGGCCACCGGCCGCAGCGGCGGCACGTACTCCTTGGCCGTCCGGCCGTAGCCGGAGCGGCACCGGGTGGTGCCGAACTCCCGCCGCCCGAAACGCCGTCGGCCGCGGCAGCGCTCACCGTCCGGGCCGGGCACGGGGCGCCAGGCGCCCCTCCGAAGAGCCACCCACTGCCGCAACCGCCCCACCGCTCGCGGCCGGCACCCGCCCGACCCGGGCGAGGAAGCAAGCCCGCCGCAAGCGCGGGCAACCCGAAGGGCCACCCCCGGGCCCTCACCGAAGGAAAGGAACGTGATGGGACACCGGAGCAGCGAGCTTCGCCGTCGCCGGCAGAAGCGCTCGACCCGCACGACGGCACTGGTCAGCCTGGCGGTCGCAGCCGGCATGATCGCAGGCGTGCTGGGAATCCAGACCGCGTTGGACACGCCCTCCCGAAACTCGGCCGTGGCGTCGGCCGACGGTCTCGGCGCGGGCCAGATGGTCGGTCTGGTCACCGACGACGACGGCGAGACCGGCTCCGCCGAGAGCGGCACCAAGGCGCCGGCTGCCCCGAAGCGTGACACCAAGGCGACGCCGCTCAAGGAGATACCCAAGGAGCAGCCCGACCGTGGTCTCGTCTACACCGGTCTGAGCCTGCCCAGTGACGACGGCTGTGCCGGGCAGCTGCAGGTCAGCGGTGGTTCGCTGTGCAGCCACGGTCCCGACGCGCCGCCGCAGGGCGTCGACATCCACAAGGACGTCGCCCCGGTCGCCGCGGCCGCCGCGCAGCCGGCCGCGCTGACCCCGCCCGCGAACGCCCAGCCGCCGTCCGCCGCCGACCTGTTGAAGGGCGGTGCGCCGGCCCTGGACGCCGGGAGCAAGGCGGTGCTCGGCGACGCGGCCGGCGCCCCGCAGCAGAACCCGGCCGCCGGTGCGGCCGCGGGCGGCTCGGCCGTGGTCTGCGACGGCGACGGCAGCAGCGGCAACCGCGTGCAGGTGGTGTACGTCCACGCCCCGGGCAACGACCGCTTCGCCCAGTACCTGGCCTCGTTCAAGAAGTGGGCCGCGGACGTCGACACCATCTACAACGCCAGCGCCCAGGAGACCGGCGGCGAGCGGCACGTGCGCTTCGTCACCGAGTCCGACTGCACCGCCGCGGTGCTGAACGTCCAGATCTCCGACGCCGAGATCAGGGACTTCAACTCGCAGAACAACGCGCTGGCCAAGCAGGGGTTCAACCGCAAGGACCGCAAGTACATGATGTTCACCGACGCCAAGGTGTACTGCGGCATCGGTACCTTCGCCGGTGACGAGCGTCCCGGCGCCGACAACCAGAGCAACTTCGGCCCCTCCTACGGTCGTTCCGACTCGGGTTGCTGGGACGGCGCCACCGCCGCGCACGAGCTCGGCCACAACCTGGGCGCCGTCAACGACAGCGCGCCGAACTCCAGCAAGGCCGGCCACTGCGTCGACGAGTGGGACCTGATGTGCTACTCGGACGCCCCCAACTACCCGGCGATGAAGACCGTCTGCCCGGACAACAAGCACGACGAGCGGCTCGACTGCCGCCACGACGACTACTACAACACCAGCCCCGCGGCCGGCAGCTACCTGGCCACGCACTGGAACGTCGCCAACAACCGCTTCCTGATCGCGGGCGGCGGCACCGGCCCGAACCCCAACCCGACCCCCACCCCGACCAAGACCGCCACGCCGTCGCCCACCGCGACCGCCACGCCCACCAAGAACCCGACGCCGACCCCGACCCCGACCGCGACGGCCACCGGCACCTCCACGCCGACCCCGACGCCGACGGCGACGGCCACCGGCACCTCCTCCCCGACCGCCACGCCGACCCCGACCGCCACCCCGACCACCGGCTCCACCGGCCCTGACGTGACGGTCAGCCAGGTCACCCAGAACTCCGCCATGCTGAGCTGGCCCGCCGTCAACGGCGCCGCCGGCTACGACGTGCTGCTCAACGGCCAGTCCGTCGGCACCGTCCGCACCACCGTGGTCGGCCTGGTCCGGCTCGCCCCGGGCACCCAGTACAGCGTGGCCATCGCCTCCCGTGACGCCGCCGGCAAGGTCTCCAAGCCGGGCCGCACCGTGACGTTCAAGACCACCGCCGACTCCGGCAAGCCGCAGCCCGGCACCCGCTACACCCTGGTGAACGGCCTCACCGGCCAGGCCGCCGACCTGTGGGGCAGCTCGATGAACGACGGCACCGTCGCCATCGCCTACCAGCGCACCGGCTACGCCAACCAGAAGTGGACCTTCGAGGACGCCGGCTCCGGCGCCGTCCGGATCAAGTCCGCGCGCTCCGAGAAGTGCCTCCAGCTGGGCGGTGACGCAGTGGCCGGCCAGTACGTCGCCCAGCAGCCCTGCTCCGACGCGCCCGCGCAGAAGTGGCAGGTGAACTCCTCCAACGGCGGCGTCACCATCACCGCCCAGAGCTCCTCCCTCGTCCTCGGCATCAGCAACCGCTGGTACTACGGCGGCTGGCTGCTGGAGCTCCAGCAGCCCAACGGCCAGGCCTTCCAGAACTGGTCGCTGCAGAAGGCCTCCTGACCCGAGGCAGCCCGCCGACCGCTGAGGTCCGCCGTCAGCCCTGACAGGGCCTGCGGCTCCGGGCAGGACCGATCCGGCCGGGTGCGGCCGCCGTGAACCCACGGCGGCCGCACCCGGCCGTCCCACTCACCGCACGAGGAAGCACCGCCCATGCGCATCCGTTCCACCGCCGCCGCCCTGGCCGTCGCCGGGGCGGCCGTTCTCACAACCGGCACCGTCACCGCCTCCGCCCACGGCGACACCGTCCACCTGGAGATCACCGGGGCGGACAACGGGCACGTCACCACCGCCGCCAGCTTCGAGAACGACCGCGACCCGGTCACCGAGGGGTTCGCCGGCTCGCTCGCCGCCACCTCCTCCGACGGGCGCACGGTGGGCCCCTGGCGCCTGGTCGCCGTCCCGGGCCGCCCCGGCAGCTACACCACCCGGGAGATCCTGCCGGCCGGCCACTGGAAGATCACCGTCGACTGCGCCTTCCCCGACCTCGGCCACGGCGAGCGCGAACTCGACGTGCAGGCCGCCGCCATCACCGACCCGGTCGGCTCCATGCCCACCACGGCCCCCACCTCCGGGCCGACCACCGTCCCGTCCCCGGTCGTCACCCTCGGCCCGACCGCCGGCCCGACGGCCCCCGCCCCCACCGGCACCACCATCACCGACCCCATCGGCTCCATGCCCACCACGGCCCCCACCGCGGCCCCCACCTCCGCGCCCACCGACCCCGCTCCCCCGGCCGCCACCGCGACGTCCGGCCCCCGGACCGAGCACACCGCGGACGACCACGGCCCGTCCGTCGCCATCTGGGCCGCCGGCGGCACCGCGGTCGTCCTCGCCGTCCTCGTCGCCGTCGGCCTCCGGCTCCGCCGCCGCAACGCCGGCCGCGACTGAGCCACCGCCCGGCCGAAGCGCCGATCGCGGGGAGCCGGGCCCGCCCCGCCGGTGCGACGCGCCGAACCGCACCGACGCGGCGGGCTCACCGGCCCGTGACCGTGCGCTGCACCCCGTGGTGCGTTTCGACGCACTGCAGGCCATTCCCGGTCACGCGAAATTCACAGATCGGGGTCTACTCGCATAGACAACGGTGGGGCATCCTGGTGCGACGCCGACGCTCGAAGCCCGCCCCTCGTTCCCCGGGAACCGCGGGCGGTGGTGCCGGCCGGATCGACCGGCCCTCGCGCCGGAGCACCGCCGCGTCACAGCACTGCGTACGACCCCTGCGTCCGGGCCGGTTCCGCGGGCCCGGCGCCGGACTTCCCGCCCTCCCGCCGAGGCGCGGCAGGAGGGCGGGGGTCGAGTCGGAGGCACACCATCCTCACCGGGAGATGCAGATGAAGCCACGCACCGCAGCCACCGTCGTCGCCCTGGCCCTGGCCGGCCTCGCCGTCTCGGCGCCCACGGCCGGCGCCAGCGGTACCAAGCTGTCGCAGTCGGCGGCCGCCGGTCAGCTGAGCAACGCCGGCATCACGTGGAGCTCCAGCGGGGGCTGCACCACCAGGTCCAACTCCACCTGCACCTCGTTCGAGCAGATCAACTCGGGCACGGTGAGCGCCGTCATCACCCTCAAGCGGGCCAGCGGCTGTGCCATCAACATCACGGGCGGGACCGAGGTGGGCCACGCCTCCGGCACCTACAGCCACTACAACGGCTACAAGGTCGACATCTCCCGCAGTTCCTGCATCGACGGCTACATCCAGAACAGCTTCACGTACATCGGCTACCGGGGCGACGGCTACCCGCAGTGGAGGGCCGCATCGGGCAACCTGTACTGCAACGAGGGCAGCCACTGGGACATCCTCGTCTACTGACACCGGCCCCGGGTGCCGGCGTCCCGAGGGGCGCCGGCACGCCTCGGTGCGCACCGGCCCCGGCCGTGTCGGCACCCGAGGCGCAGGCGCAGCCCGCTCGCGCCCGTCCGGGCGGCCCGCGATGATGGGTGGATGCGACGGGATCTCGTTGTGGTGGGCGCGCCGACCAGCGCGGGCAGCTACGCACCCGGCCAGGAAGCCGCACCGGGCGTGCTGCGCGAGCTGGGCCTGATCGACCGCCTGAGGGCGGCGGGCCGCCGGGTGCGGGACGCCGGGGACGGGCCGCTGCAGGTGTGGGCCCCGGACCCGCAGCACCCGCGGGCCCAGAACCTCGCGGCCGTGGTCCAAGCCGCCAAGGCGGTCGCCGACCACGTCGCCGGAGCGCTGGAGGAGGACGCGGACGTCCTGGTCATCGGCGGCAACTGCACCGTCGCACTGGGCGTGATGGCCGCTCTCACGGCGCACGACCCGGACGCCGGTCTGCTCTACATCGACCGGCACTTCGACCTCAACACACCCGCGAGCACCCGCGACGGCGCCCTCGACTGGATGGGGCTCGCCCACGGACTGGACCTGCCCGGAGCCGAGGAGTCACTGGCGGACGCCTTCGCCCGCCGCCCGCTGCTCACCCCGGACCGGCTCCACCTCCTCGGCGTCGACCCCGGGGCCGCCACCTCCTGGGAACGCGAGCAGGCGAGCGGCCTGGGCCTGCGGTGGGGCTCGCACAGCGATCTCGCCGCGTCACCCGCCACCGAGGTGACACGGGCCCTCGGTACGCTCCCGTCCGGTCCGCTGGCCGTGCACGTCGATGTCGACGTCCTGGACTTCACCGACGCGCCGCTGGCCGAAAGCACGGACGGCCGCAACAGCGGCCCCACGCTCGACGCCCTGTCCGAGGCGCTGGACACCGCCTGCCGGGACCCGCGCTTCCGGGCCCTCTCGATCTGCGAGCTCAACCCTTCCCGCGCCGCCGGACACCCCGCCGTCCTCCACCGGTTCGCGGCGAGCCTTCAACACGCCCTGCGCGCAACCCCGTGAACCCCCTGGGACGCGCCGTGCGACGGTGCTCTCAAGCCCGGCCCGCACCTACCGGTGCTCGGGGTTGTCGGAGTCGAAGCGGCAGCCGGCGTCCCACTCGGAGCGCTGGTTGCCGTGGGCGGGGATGCCGCCGGCGTCCTTGAGCAGGCGGGCCAGGTGGAGCAGGTTCCAGGTCATGAACGTGGTGTTGCGGTTGGTGAAGTCGTTCTCCGGCCCGCCCGACCCCTCGTCGAGGTAGGACGGCCCGGGGCCCGCCTCGCCGACCCAGCCGGCGTCGGCCTGCGGCGGGACGGTGTAGCCGAGGTGCTGGAGGCTGTAGAGCACGTTCATCGCGCAGTGCTTGGCGCCGTCCTCGTTCCCGGTGATCAGACAGCCGCCGACCCGGCCGTAGTAGGCGTACTGGCCTTCGGAGTTGAGGATCGACGAGCAGGCGTAGAGGCGCTCGACGACCTTCTTCATCACCGAGGAGTTGTCGCCGAGCCAGATCGGGCCGGCCAGGACGAGGATGTCGGCGGCCATCACCTGGCTGTAGAGGACCGGCCAGTCGTCCGTCTCCCAGCCGTGCTCGGTCATGTCGGGCCAGACGCCGGTGGCGATGTCGTGGTCGACCGCCCGCAGGACGTCGACCTGGACGCCCTGGCGCTGCATGATGCCGGTGCTGACGTCGATCAGGCCCTGGGTGTGGCTGCGTTCGGGTGAGCGCTTGAGGGTGCAGTTGAGGACCAGGGCGCGCAGGTCGTCGTAGCGGCGGGGCGGGGCGGACATCGGCGGGGTGGACATCGACGGGGCCTTTCGACGGGGCGGCGGCACGGGCGGGTCTCGTCCACCAGTCCACCCGGCCCGCCCGGCCGCCGCCCGCCGGGCTGGGCCGACTGCCTGAGCGACGGCGCCGTTCGCCCGCGCCCTCGCGCCACCGCCCTGCGCTCGCGGACCGTCAGGCGGAGCCGTCAGCCGGACCGTCGGGCCGCTCGGCCGGCGGGAGGACGGGCGTGACGAGCAGCCGGCCCGCCAGTTCGGTGCCGGAGGTGACGGCGGTGAGGGTGGCGTCGAAGACCGGGCGCAGGTTGCGCTCGTGCCAGAGGGTCTGGGTGGTGGCCCAGGCGCCGTCGCGGGCGCGGGCGACGGAGAAGCCGGCGACGATGTGCCGGAGCGGCCCGGCGGCCCGGGTGCCGGCCCTGCCGACCTCCGCCTGGAAGGAGGCCCGGGCCTCCGCCTCGGCCTGTGCGAGCAGCTCGTTCAGCTTGAGGTAGTCGGCGTGCACGGGCGGGGTGTCCGGGGTGGTGCGGTGATCGATGCAGGCGGCCACCACGGCGAGCGGGAGGTCGTGGCCGATGTGGGCGTTCATCCCGGCGAAGGCGAACTGGACCGGCCGGACCATCCGGTCGTCCCGGGCCTCGAACAGCGGTTGCCAGGCCGGGCTCACCGGGCGGCCCGCCTCGGCGGCGTCCAGCGCGTCGAAGTAGAGGTTGGCGAAGACCACGTCCAGCCGCTCGATGAAGTCCCGGTCCTCGAAGTGGCCGGCCCCCAGCCGTTCGCCGACGAGTTCGGTGAACCGCAGGGACGTCCGGTTGAAGCAGGCGACGCCGTCACGCGGGTCCAGCCGGTCCCTGATCGCCCGCATCCGCTCGACGACCTCCGCGAGGCTCTGCGCGGCCCTGGTCCGCGACTGGGTCATGGGTTCCCCTTTCGAGGCTTTTGGGTGGGTCTGTCCGGCCCGACTGTCACGTTGACACACCGGCCGGTGCCGACACGCCCGGCGCCGGCCCGGACACACCGCCGCCGGTCACCCGAACCGCCCCACGCCACCCCGTACCGCCGCCCCGCCCGGACACCCCGTACCGCCGCCCCGCCCGGACACCCGGCAACGGCCGGAGCCGGCCCCCGCCCCAGCGGTGACCGGCTCCGGTCTGTCTCTCCTCCCGGCCGTCTACCCCACGGGCCAGCCGTCCACCGTCGTGATGCTCCGGTGGTAGGGCCCCTCCGGTCCGGTGCTGCGGTAGTCCTCGGCCGAGCCGCCGCTGCGGACGGCGCTGTCGCCGTCGTGCCGGTGCGCGGTGGGACGCAGCGTGTGGTCGACGGTCGCGCGGTCGGTGATCCGGGCGCCGACGGCGGTGGTCGCCTCCCGGTGGTAGCCGAGGTCCATGGCCGTCCGCTGGTCGGTGTTCCCCGCCGCGTCGTGCGTGACGCGGTAGCTCACCTCCAGCGGCGCGCCCTCGCGCACGGTGCTGGTGCGGTGCGGGCCGGAGCCCCAGCTGGCGGTGGTCCGGGTCAGGTCGGTGCGGTTGTGCAGGGTCAGGTCGTTGCCGCTGTCCCGGAACTGCTGGGCGGAGCCGAAGGCGAGGTCGTCGCGGACCTCGGTGGTGACCCGTCCGTGCGAGGTCTGCACCCAGCCGCGGGCCAGGTCGTGCCGGCTCGCGGTGACGTTCCAGTCCCCGCTGCCGCCGCCGTGGTCCGCCAGGACGGTCCCGACCGCGGCCTCCGGGGCGACCCGGTACTCCGTGAGCTGTCCGGTGGTGCGGGCGGCGCCGTGGTCCACCTCGGCGAACAGGTTGACCTGCCCGGTCCAGAGGTCGTTGGCCTGCGCCTCGGCGGCGTTCACGGCGATGCCGACGACGTGCGGGCGCCCGTCCAGCAGCAGGCCGACGTAGGGCGTCAGGTCGATCCGGTAGGCGGGCAGGTCGAACGCGAAGATCCCGGGGGTGGGCCGCCAGAGCAGCGGGTCCCAGCCGCCGGTGTAGATCACCGGGTACGGCCAGACCGCGCCGGCCACCCGCCCGTCGATGCTGAGCCGCAGTTCGCGGAACGGCCCCTTGCCGCACACCCCGGTCCCGGTGTTGCCCCGGGCGAACTCGTCGGGCGCCGAGGCGTAAGCGAACTCCTCGCAGGCCCCGCCGCCGCGGGTGTACACCTCGGCGGTCAGCCGTTCCAGGTTCGGCGGGAAGGTGAGCTCCCGGGCGGCGGCCGGCGCCGCCTGGGTGAGCCCGAACGGCCCGGTGGTCAGCACCCGGTCGGCCGTCCGCGCGGCCGGCCAGCGCCCGGAGGCGGTGTAGAAGGTGAGGCTCGCCGAGATCCGGAAGACGCCCGTGTACGTGGCGTCGGTGACGTTGGCGAGGTCGAAGGAGAACGGCTGCGCGCCGCCCGCGAACAGCGGCGCGTACCGGGTCACGTCCCGTTCGACGGACCACTCGATCCCGTCCTTGGACGGCTCGGGCGTGGAGGAGAGCAGCACCTGCACCCCGCCGACCCGCACGCTGAACAGCCGGTCGAACTGCCGCCCGGCCACCTGCCCGTGCAGGTCCAGCACGACCGCCGACCACGGCCCGGCACACTCCGCCGGCGGCGCGACGGTCGCGGTGTACGGCGTGTCCGGCGGGTTGCCGTACCCGTTCCGGAACGGCTGGTCGTGCATCACCTCGACGGTGCACGACCGGGTGTCCGGCCTGCTGAGCGGCTTCGCCGCACTGAACGGGTCGTGGTAGTCGGTCCCGAAGTCGGCCTGCGCCGGCCCGGCGGCGGCCACCGCCCCGGCGAGCGCGAGCACGAATGCGCCGGCCACCCGGCCGGCTCGGCGGATCAGCGTACGGACAGCCAACGGTGCCCCTCTCCTCAGCCCGGACGGGCGGCCCCGGCCGGACGCCCCGGCCGGAAACGGCCCCGGCATCCTCCCGACACTGGCATGCCACCGTCAATACGGCGGACCCTTCCGGCCGACCGGCTCCCCGACGGCCTGAGCCGGTATCACCCCCGGCACCCCCCACAGACGTTCAGTAACGAATGCGGCATTCCACACCCGATGTCCGTGCACGTTCTGATAGGCATGTGGCCGCTGCAGGGGCGCGTGTTGGCGCCGTGCAGCACCCGTGGGAGGGGAAGCAGCACGTGAGCACGACATCGAAGGCGGCCGTGATCGCCGCCGAACAGCAGGCCGTCGACCGGGCGTACGCCTGCTACGAGGCGGCACTCGCCGAACTGGCGGGCGGCGCGTCCGCCCGGGCGGCGGCCAGCGGCAAGGACGGCATCGCCGCCCGGGCGGAGTCCCAGGCCCGGGCGGACGTCTTCCGCCTGGAGGGCGAGAACCTGGTCACGATGCGTGTGGACGCCCAACCGGACGGCGCGACCGAGCCGGAGGTCTTCTACCTCGGGCGCCGGACGGTCCACGACGCCGAGACCAGAGACGCCGTGGTCATCTCGTGGACCAACAAGCTCGCCACCGCGTGGCGCCTGGCCACGCCCGGCTCCCCCGGCGAGGTACGCCTGCGGCGGCGGCTGGACTGCGACCGTCGGACGGTCACGGACTACCGCGACGAGATCACCCGGCACGTCCCCGCTGCCACCGGCGCCGGCGACCGCCGCATCCCGTCCCCCGGCGACCTGTTCCGCGACGGGAACGTCCGGCAGCCCGCCGTGGACGACCTCCTCCTCCGGGACCTGCAGCGCTCCCGGCGCACCCGGATGCGCGACATCGTCGAAACCATCCAGCCCGACCAGATGGCACTGGTCGCCGGCCCGTCCACGGACGTCCTGGTCGTCCAGGGCGGCCCCGGCACCGGAAAGTCCGCCGTCGGCCTGCACAGGGTCACCTGGCTCGTCGACAACAAGCACTTCCGGGCCGAGGACATCCTGGTCGTCGGGCCGCACCGGCGGTTCCTGGAGTACGTCGGCAAGGTCCTCCCCACCCTGGGGACGCGCGACGTCACCGCGGTCGAACTCCCCCTGCTCTGGCCGGGCGGCGTACGGGCCGAGGACGAGCCGCCGGTCCGCCGGGTCAAGTCCGGCGAGCGCATGGCGGAGGTGCTGCGCCGCCGGGTGGAGGGCCACTGCCGGCCGACCGCGGTCGACGCCGCCATGACCGCGCCGGCGGACGAGCAGGCGGAGCCGGTGTTCACCGTCGTCCTGGGCAGCGCACCCCTGCGGGTCGCCGCCTCCGAGGTCCACCGCGTCTTCGAGGACGCCCGCAACGGACCGGGCCACTACCGGGCCCGCCGGGACCGCTTCCGCGACCTGCTGGTGGACCGTCTGCTGGTTGCGCTGCAGGAGGGCTTCCCCCAGCGGGCCCGTGACCGGACCGTTCGGCGGGACATCGAACGCCACCGGCAGGTGGCCGCGCTCGTCGAGCGGGCCTGGCCTCCCCTCAGTCCGGAGGAGGCCCTGCGGAGCCTGTTGAACTCCCCCGGCAAACTGGCCGAATGCGCCTCCGACGTGCTCGACGCGGAGGAGCAGGCACTGCTGCGACGAGCGCCCGCCGAACGCGCGGAGGACGAGCCGTGGACCCTCGACGACCTGGTGTGCCTGGAGGAACTGCGTTCCCTCATCTCGGGGGAGACTCCGCAGCGCTACCCGCACATCGTCGTGGACGAGGCCCAGGACCTGACCCCCATGCAGGCCAGATCGCTGCAGCGGCGCAACCCGAAGGGGTCGATGACCGTTCTCGGTGACCTCGCGCAGGCCACCGGGCCGCACAGCTACGGGGACTGGGAGCGGCTCGGCCGGATCCTCGCAGGTGCCGGCGGCTGGCACCTCGAACAGCTCACCACCAGCTACCGGGTGCCGGCCCAGATCATGGACTTCGTCGCTCCGCTGGCCCGCGCGGTGGCCCCGTCCGTGCCGTTCCCCGCTGCGATCAAGGAGGCGGACGGGGACGCCGTGCGCATCGTGGAGACCGCGCCGTGGCAGCTGCTCGCCGAGGCCGTCGGTCACGCGGCGAGGCTGGCCGGATCCGACGGCCGTACCCAGCGCTCGATCGCCCTGGTCGTACCCGACGATTCGGACTGGCTCCAGCAGGTGCGACTGCTGGTCGACTCCACCGCGGAGATGACCGAGGAGGTCCGGGAGGCGGTCACCGTCCTGACCGCCGGCGAGGCCAAGGGCATGGAGTTCGACCACGTCCTCGTCCTGGAGCCGGCCACGATCACCGCCCGCGGCCCCGAAGGACCGCGCCAGCTGTACGTCGCGCTGACCCGCAGCACCCAGACCCTGACCGTCCTGCACACCTCGCCGCTGCCCGCGGTGATGCTGCCCGACACGGACCACGGCTCGTCCGCCGACGACGGCAACGACGGCGGCGGCGGCAACGACGGCGGCGAGGCCGAAGAGCTGCCGGTTCCCCCGTCCGCGCAGCCGGCTGAGGGCTGCTGCTCGCGCTTCCACAGTGACGGCACCCGGTGCGAGCTGCCGACCGGCAACGCCGACGGCTGGTGCCGGGACGCCTCCTGCGGCGGCTACCGGACGAGTTCACCCCCGGAACGGCCGCCCACCCGCTACCTGCCCCGGGTACCCGCCGACGCCGACCTCGGCGCCGGGCTGGAGCCCTCCGAGGAGTTCTTCGCCGGGCTCCGGGTGACCCGGGCCGCCTCCCAGGCCTTCGTGACCGCCCACGGTGGCAGCCCCCAGGAGGCCGAGGCCGAGATCCGCTCCGTCCTCACCGCCTTCCTGACCGAAGGGCGCCAGGCCCAGCAGCCGGACGGCTACCGGCTCGTCGACCTCCACGGCTACCGGTTCGTCCTGAGCCCCGACGGAACGGCCCTCACCGGCTACCGCAGCGTGCACGGCGAGCGGAGCCCGGCCCAGTTCATCGCCGGCGTCCCGTCCAGGTACCGGGGCCCCGGGTCCGGCAACGACGCCGGCCGCGGTCCCGGCCTCGACGACGTGGCAGCCGTGCGGGCCCTGGCCGCCGAGGACATCCAGGTGAGCAGCGACACGCGCACCGTGTTCGCCGGCCTCACCCCGGACCAGCCGGGCACCTCGGCCCCGGGCTTCCTCGGCAGGCTCCAGCACTCCCTCGCCGCGGACCTGGCCGACGGCCACATCGAGATCGCTTCGCGCGGCAACCTCATGGTGCGCGGCCGCACGCTCACCTGGACGCTCACGCCGGACGGCCGGGCGGTCGTGTTCGTCCGCCGGCACACCCCCCTGGATGCGGAGATCCATGCCGCCCACGGCCTGCCGGAGGCGGACGAACTCGACCCGGGTACCGCGTTGAGGGTCCGCGCCCTCGCCCACGGTGACCAGCTGCACTGGCGGGTCACTCCGGTCACGCCCGACCGGAACAGGCGGTACATCCTGCAGCTCCGGCCCGACGACCCGCGGCCCGAAGCCGGAACCGAACTGGACGTCTGGGTCGTCCGACGGCGCTCCGGCGTCCACGTCGTGTCGGCCAACGACTTCGGACGCCACCCGGTCTCCGCTCCGGCCGCCGAACGCTACGCGCACGCGCTGGCCGTGCTGATCGCCCTCGACGAAGGCTCGCTCACCGGAGGCACGGACACCGGCCTCGCCGAACTCACCAGGCTGGCCAACGGCTGCCTCCGCCGGGACCAGCTCGACTGGCTCGCCGTCCGGCGACTGCTGGGCTCGCCGTCCACCGAGGAGCTGGCAGCACTGCGGGACGCCTCCCGGAAGCTGCCGGCAGCCGTGCACGCCGGCGACACCACCCGGCTGAAGCAGCTCAACGAGGAACTGCGGGCCGGCGACTGGCAGCGACGAGCGGCCACCGCGCTGAGCTCGCTCCGGCAGCAGGACGCGTCCGGAGCAGTCGCCGCACCGTCGCCGGAGGACGTGCTGACGGCTGCACTCACGGCTGAGCTCACGGCCGCGGCGGAGGAGGACCGGACGTGCCTCAAGCACGAGGCGGTCCGCCACCAGCTCAAGAGCTCGCTCCTGTTCGCCGGGCACCGGCTGGTGGACTCCCCGATCGCCGACGTCATCCGCCCCGGAGACCGTGGCCCGGTCGTCTACGAGGTCCTCCCGGCCGGCCGCACCTCGTACCACGCGGTGCGCGCGGGCGCCGTCCGCCTGCGGGAGATCGGCCAGTTGACGGACGCCCCGCCCGAGCAGCTCTACCTCGTCCTCCCCGAGCCGCCGGACGAGCCGTGGATCCCCGGCCTCGTCCACCGCGTCCTGGAGGTCTCCGTCCTGTGGCACTCCGCCACCGGCTGGCAGGGCCCCGACAGCCCCCGCGCCACGGGCAGCCCCGGGGACGCCTGAACCGTCGGCAGGCGCCACGACGAACGACAGCGGGGCGGCAACCGGAAGACCGGTTGCCGCCCCGCTCGTCGGTTGCCCGGGGATCAGACCGCCGGGGCCGGGTAGGTCGGGTACTCGACGCCCGAGACGTACTGGACGACCCGGATGACCTGGCAGGAGTAGCCGAACTCGTTGTCGTACCACAGGTAGAGGATCGCGTTGTCGCCCTCGACCTTGGTGGCGCCGGCGTCGACGATCGAGGCGTGGCGCGAGCCGATGAAGTCGTTCGACACCGCGTCGGGGGCGGTGGTGAAGTCGATCTGGCGCCGCAGCGGCGAGGTCAGCGAGACGTCGCGGAGGTACTCCAGGACGTCCTCGCGGGTGGTCTCGCGGGCCAGCTGCAGGTTGAGGATGGCGATCGAGACGTCCGGCACCGGCACGCGGATCGAGCTGCCGGTGATCTTCGCCTTGAGCTCGGGCAGCGCCTTGGAGACGGCCGAGGCGGCACCGGTCTCGGTGATCACCATGTTCAGCGGTGCCGAACGGCCGCGACGGTCGGCCTTGTGGTAGTTGTCCAGCAGGTTCTGGTCGTTGGTGAACGAGTGGACGGTCTCCACGTGGCCGCGCAGCACACCGTACTGGTCGTCCATCGCCTTCAGCGGCGGGACGATCGCGTTGGTGGTGCAGGAGGCGCAGGACAGGATCTGCTCGTCGGGCTTGATCGTGTCGTGGTTGACGCCGTGCACGATGTTCGGGACGTCGCCCTTGCCCGGAGCGGTCAGGACGACCTTGTCGATGCCGGGGCGGAGGTGCTTCGACAGGCCCTCGCGGTCGCGCCACTTGCCGGTGTTGTCGATCAGGATGGCGTCGTTGATGCCGTACGCCGTGTAGTCGACCTCGGACGGGTCGTTGGCGTAGATCACCTTGATCGCGTTGCCGTTGGCGACGATCGTGCTGGTCGCCTCGTCGACGGTGATGGTGCCCTGGAACTGCCCGTGGATGGAGTCGCGACGCAGCAGCGAGGCGCGCTTCACGATGTCCTGGTCGCCGCCCTGGCGGACGACGATGGCCCGCAGCCGCAGACCGTTGTCCGAGGCCTTCTCGATCAGCAGGCGGGCGACGAGGCGGCCGATGCGGCCGAAGCCGTAGAGCACGACGTCGCGCGAACCGGCACGCTCGATCTTGTTGGCACCCGTGGCACCGGCCACCGCCCGGGCGGTGAACTCCTCCACCGACAGGCCCTGGTCGTCGGCCGCGTAGGTGGCGGCGAGCATGCCGATGTCGATCTGCGACGGACCGAGGTCCAGCGTGGTGAGCGCCTGCAGGAAGGGCAGCGTCTCGGTGACCGAGAGCTCCTCGCCGGCGATCTGGCGGGCGAACCGGTGGGTCTTCAGAATGCTGACCACCGACTTGTTCACCAGGGAACGGCTGTGCAGCAGGACGGTGACGTCCCGCTCCCGGTGCAGTCGGCCGATGACCGGAATCATCGACTCCGCGATCTCCTCGCGGTTCTTCCAGTCCGTGAACACGTCGTCGTTGACAGTCACAAGTCCATCTTTCGAGCTAGGGAGGGTGCCGCCATCCTAGCTTTCGGCCGCATCGGCCCTTCACACGGACCCCCACGGACCCCCTCTGAGCACCGGCTTCCCCCCACCGCGGCACTGCTGCACACCCCCTAAATCCCTTGGCAGAGCCGCCCGGTGGGACCTGGGCGGCCGGCCCCGGCGGACCGAACGTGAAGTTCGCCACCCTCGGCGGTGAACCCGGGATGACGGCCCGCGGGACGGCGATCTCCGCTCTCGGAAAGGGGCTCGGAATCGGGGCGGGAAATGCAGAGAACCCCCGTCCGGTTTCCCGGGCGGGGGTTCTCTGTGAATGATTGTTCGGCGGCGTCCTACTCTCCCACAGGGTCCCCCCTGCAGTACCATCGGCGCTGTGAGGCTTAGCTTCCGGGTTCGGAATGTAACCGGGCGTTTCCCTCACGCTATGACCACCGAAACACTATGAAACTGTCGACCCGCCGGCAGGGCGGTCGTTGTTTCAGAACAACACAGTGGACGCGAGCAACTGAGGACAAGCCCTCGGCCTATTAGTACCGGTCAACTCCACCCCTCACAGG
>NZ_JBEYVJ010000017.1:0-53460 GCF_040643935.1 Kitasatospora sp. NPDC047058
GGACCCGGCGGAGTCCGGTAAGCGGCCCCTTTGAAAGAGCCTTAGGCCGATCAGGCCTCGGTGCGCTGAGCCGGAATACCGGCCAGCAGAGCGCGCACCTCCGCCTCGCGGTAACGGCGGTGCCCGCCGAGCGTGCGAATGGACGTGAGCTTGCCCGCCTTGGCCCAACGGGTAACCGTCTTGGGGTCCACGCGGAACATGGTGGCGACCTCTGCCGGCGTCAGCAGGGGTTCAGCATCAGGGGTACGAGCGGTCATGAGCGGCCTCCTCGGGAGAACCGAACCAGGGCGGTTCTATCCTTCAAATTCTGCACCTTGGCCCGCGATGCCCGAAATGGCATAGACGGGTCGAGTCGGTTATAGGACGAACGGCTTGTCCTGGTGTCTACAACTACACCATCCGTCCAGCCCTATCGACCAAACCGCCAAAATTGACCCCTCACGGGTTCAAGGCCGACGGATGGCGATGGACCACCCCATAACGGACAGTCACTCGACAGTAACATCCGGTTACGGGAGGACCAGACCCGCCGTTTCCTCGCAAAGCACGCATCGGATCCAGAACCACCCAAAAGTGGGCACGCTCACGTGAAGTTGGGCTGGTTGTCCCATTTTTGCACATAGGGGTAAGTTCGCGTCAACGGTGAGTAGTGTCACGTTCGATAGCTATTGACCCGAACCAGGACCTTGGTCATACCGATCAGGCCGTAGGACCCGCTCAGTCTTACAAGTACCACCGACACCCGGCCCGGCCAGCGGTGACGCCCGCTCAGGCCGCCCCCGCCCCGCCCTCCGGCGCGCCCCGGCCCCCTGCCGCGCTCAGTTCGCGTATCGCAGCGCCAGCACCGACCGCCAGCGCCCCGTCAGCTCCTCGTACGCCCGCAGCGCCTCCGCCGCGTCCCCCGCCCGCAGCGCCCGCAGCCCGTCCTCCAGCTCCCCCGCCGAACGGTCCGCCAGCAACCGCTCCGGCCCCAGCAGATGCACCAGCCCCCCGTAGTCCAGCTCCACCAGCGAGCGCGGGTGGAACTCCTCCAGCCACCGCCCGACCTGCTCCGCCCCGCGCACCAGCTCCCCCTCCGGCACCGCCTCGCGCAACGCCCGGTACGCCCGGGCCACCCGCCGGCGCGCCTGCGCCATCGGCGTCAGGTAGAACAGCGCGGCCCCCTCCCCCTTCTCCCCCTGCGCCGGATCCCCGACACCACCCGTCCCGCCGGCCGGCACGAAGCAGCGGTCCTCCTCCCCGAACGGCAGGAACCACCGCACCGGCACCTCCCACCGGCTGGTCAGGATCCACGGCCGGGCGTCCGGGTGCTCGACCCGCCAGCGCTCCCGGTCCGACTCCGCGGCCTCCCGGGTGGCCGGCGGCAGCGCGGTGTCCACCAGCGCCACCGGCGCCCCCGCCCGCAGCTCCTCCAGCGCCTGCCAGCTGCGCAGCCTGGTCGCCCAGGGACAGACGTACAGCACCCCGTCCAGCGCCCGCACGAAGGCCCGGTCGCTCTCCCGCTCCGGCAGCGGGCGCGGCGTGCGGCCGACCAGCTCGGCCAGCGCGGCCCGCTGCTCCTCCAGCACCGCGGCGGCCACCGGCTGCCCGGCCTCGGCCGCGTCCGGGCCGTGCTCCGCGGCGTAGGCCTGCCAGCGCCCCCGCTCCGGCTCCGGGTAGGCGGCCAGCGGCTCGTAGACCCGCAGGTGGGCGGCGTAGGGCGGCAGTACCGAGGTGCGTACGACGGTCACGTTCTGCATCGTCGCACGCGCCGCGCCCGCCCGGGAGGGCTTCGCCCGGGCCCCGTTCGCGGACGCACTCCGCACGCCCCGTCTCACCACGCGGACAACCGGCCCAAGCTCGGGCAAGAGGGCGGATCCCAGGCGGCCGCGCGACTACTCTTCGCCTTAGGCGCCCGCACCACAGCAGCGGGCCTTCGATACTGGAGTCACCACAGTGACCGACGTACAGACCGCGTCCGCCACGCACCCCGCACCCGGCGTGCTGAGCAGGATCTTCCGTACCGAGCAGGACGGCGCCCCCGGCGACGGCCACGAGCAGGTCGTCCTCTGCCACGACCGCAGCTCCGGACTCAAGGCGATCATCGCCATCCACTCCACCGCGCTGGGCCCCGCCCTCGGCGGCACCCGCTTCTTCCCGTACGCCTCCGAGGAGGCGGCGCTGGAGGACGCGCTCAACCTCTCGCGCGGCATGTCCTACAAGAACGCGCTGGCCGGGCTCGACCTCGGCGGCGGCAAGGCCGTCATCATCGGCGACCCGAACAAGGACAAGAACGAGGCGATGCTGCGGGCCTACGGCCGCTTCGTCGAGTCGCTGCGCGGCCGCTACATCACCGCCTGCGACGTGGGCACCTACGTGCAGGACATGGACGTCGTCGCCCGCGAGACCGAGTTCGTGACCGGCCGCTCGCCCGAGAACGGCGGCGCCGGCGACTCCTCCATCCTGACCGCCTTCGGCGTCTTCCAGGGCATGCGCGCCTCCGCCCAGGCCCGCTGGGGCCAGCCGACCCTGCGCGGCAAGCGCGTGGGCGTCGCGGGCGTCGGCAAGGTCGGCCACTACCTGGTCGGCCACCTGGTCGCGGACGGCGCCACCGTCGTCGTCACCGACCCGTTCGAGGCCGCCGTGAACCGCGTGCGCGCGGCCCACCCCGAGGTCGAGGTCGTCGCCGACACCACCGCCCTGCTCCAGGCCAAGCTGGACGTCTACGCCCCCTGCGCGCTCGGCGGTGCGCTGACCGACGCCGCGGTGGCCGCGCTCGGCGAGTTCGGCACCTCCGTGGTCTGCGGCGCGGCCAACAACCAGCTGGCCCACGCCGGCGTCGAGAAGGACCTCGCCGACCGCGGCATCCTCTACGCCCCGGACTACCTGGTGAACTCCGGCGGCGTGATCCAGGTCGCCGACGAGATCGAGGGCTTCAACTTCGACCGGGCCAAGAACAAGGCCACGAAGATCTTCGACACCACGCTGGAGATCTTCACCCGGGCCGCCGCCGACGGCGTCCCGCCGGCCGTCGCGGCCGACCGCCTGGCCGAGAAGCGGATGCGCGAGATCAGCGCGCTCCGCTCGGTGCTGCTGCCGGGCGCCCGCCGCGCCTGATCCCGGCCGCCCGCGGCCCGCGGTGCGCGGGGGACGGCCGGCTTCCGTCCCCCGCGCATCACAATGTGGAACCGGATTCTCACTTCTGCGCCCGATCGGGTGATCCGAGGTCCCCCTTGGGGGGATAATCGATCCCGGAACGACGGACCTGAGACACCTCCGAACAGCGTGCAAACTGCCGCAAACCCTCCCCTGACCTGGGAAGACCCGGTCTCGGGTGCTGCCAGTGCGCGCCACGTCACACCGACGACGTACCGTCCGGCGGCGGAAACAGGTACCGTTAATGCTCCAAGGGACGGCTTCTCCTACTCCGGGCAGGCCGGTCCTGAACATGAACACGTGTCAGACTCGGGGCCGTGAGCCCCACCGTTGAGGGGGTCGACCCATGGGGCGCGGCCGGGCCAAGGCCAAGCAGACGAAGGTCGCCCGCCAGCTGAAGTACAACAGCGGCGGCTTCGACGCTAACCGTCTGTCCAACGAGCTGGGCGTATCGCCCTCTACCGCTTCGATCGAGCCGGAGCCGATCGAAGAGGAAGAGGACGACGACCCGTACGCGGAGTACGCGGCTCGCTACGCCGACGACGACGAGGACGACGACACCGATTCGGGCACCGGGCCCTCCCAGGCCCGCCGCCGCGCGTAGTCCCAGTCTGGCCTGACCGGCCCGGGTGCCCTGAGCGCCGGGCCGGTTTTCGGCGTTCCCGCACGAGGTCCGCACCCGGCAGCCGTCCGGACGCGCGGAAGGGCCCCTCCGGCCGGTGCCGGAGGGGCCCTTCCGCGCGCCCTGCCGGGACCGGCCGGGCTCAGCCCGCCGTGAAGCCCTCGTAGGCGTTGTAGAGGGCCGCGCCGCCCTCGTGCTCGTCCGAGCGCTCGACGATGTCGCCGAGCAGCCAGGCCTCGACGCCGCGGTCCTCCAGGATCGACAGCACGACGTCCACCGAGTGCGGCGGGACGACCGCGACCATGCCGACGCCCATGTTCAGCGTCTTCTCGATCTCCAGGGTGGCCATCTTGCCGACCTCGGCGACGGTCCGGAAGACCGGCAGCGGGGTCCAGGTGCCGCGGTCCAGGCGGGCGTGCAGGCCGTCCGGGATGACCCGGGCCAGGTTGGCCGCCAGACCGCCGCCGGTGACGTGCGAGAAGGCGTGGACCTCGGTGGCGCGGGTGAGCGCCAGGCAGTCCAGCGAGTAGATCCGGGTCGGCTCCAGCAGCTCCTCGCCGAGGGTGCGGCCGAACTCCTCGACCTTGCGGTCCAGCTTCCAGCCGGCCTCGTTCAGCAGCACGTGGCGGACCAGCGAGTACCCGTTGGAGTGTAGGCCGGAGGCGGCCATCGCGATCACCACGTCGCCGGCCCGGACCCGCTCGGCGCCGAGCAGCGCGTCCGCCTCGACCACACCGGTGCCGGCGCCCGCGACGTCGTACTCGTCCGGGCCGAGCAGGCCCGGGTGCTCGGCGGTCTCGCCGCCCACCAGGGCGCAGCCGGCCAGCGCGCAGCCCTCGGCGATGCCCTTGACGATCGAGGCGACCCGCTCCGGGACGACCTTGCCGACGCAGATGTAGTCGGTCATGAACAGCGGCTCGGCCCCGCACACCACCAGGTCGTCCACGACCATGCCGACCAGGTCGTGGCCGATGGTGTCGTGCTTGTCCATGGCGGCGGCGATGGCGACCTTGGTCCCCACACCGTCGGTGGCCGTGGCCAGCAGCGGCCGCTCGTAGCGCTTGAAGGCGGACGCGTCGAAGAGCCCGGCGAAGCCGCCGAGACCGCCGACCACCTCGGGGCGGTTGGCCTTCTTCACCCACTGCTTCATCAGCTCGACGGCGCGGTCGCCCGCCTCGATGTCGACGCCGGCGGCGGCGTAGGTGGCGCCGTTCTGGTTCGTGGTCACTGCGGTGCGGCCCTCTCGGGTCTGGTGGGGGTTGGAACAGCGGTGGGGTCCCGGTTCGCGGGACCCCACCGTGGGTTCTTACGGGCGGCGCAGGGCGTCGGCCGCGCCGGCACCGCCGAGCAGGGACTGGACGCCGTCCAGGTCACTGCCGCCGGCCGGCTTGCCGCGGACCGCCGGGGGCTGCTGCCCGCCCTTGATCTCGGCCTCCAGCAGGAGCTTGCCGAGCAGCGCCGGGTCGGGCAGCTCCATCGGGTACTCCCCGTCGAAGCAGGCCCGGCAGAGCTTCTCCTTGGGCTGCTTGGTGGCCTCGATCATGCCGTCGATCGAGATGTAGGCGAGCGAGTCCGCACCGAGGGTGCGGCCGATCTCCTCGATGGTCATGCCGTTGGCGATCAGCTCGGCGCGGGTGGCGAAGTCGATGCCGAAGAAGCACGGCCACTTCACCGGCGGCGAGGAGATCCGGATGTGGACCTCGGCGGCGCCGGCCTCGCGCAGCATCTTCACCAGCGCGCGCTGGGTGTTGCCGCGGACGATCGAGTCGTCGACGACGACCAGGCGCTTGCCCTGGATGACCTCGCGCAGCGGGTTGAGCTTGAGCCGGATGCCCAGCTGGCGGATGGTCTGGCTGGGCTGGATGAAGGTGCGGCCCACGTAGGCGTTCTTCACCAGGCCGGAGCCGTACGGGATGCCGCTGGCCTCGGCGTAGCCGATGGCGGCCGGGGTGCCGGACTCCGGGGTCGCTATCACCAGGTCGGCCTCGACGGGTGCCTCGGCGGCCAGCTTGCGGCCCATCTCCACCCGGGAGAGGTGCACGTTGCGGCCGGCGATGGAGGTGTCGGGGCGGGCCAGGTAGACGTACTCGAAGACGCAGCCCTTGGGCTTGGCCTCGGCGAAGCGGGAGGTCCGCATGCCGTTCTCGTCGATGGCGATGAGCTCGCCGGGCTCCACCTCACGGATGAAGGAGGCGCCGCAGATGTCGAGCGCCGCCGTCTCGGAGGCGACCACCCAGCCGCGCTCCAGCCGGCCGAGGACCAGCGGGCGGATGCCCTGCGGGTCGCGGGCGGCGTAGAGCGTGTGCTCGTCCATGAAGACGAGCGAGAACGCACCCTTGACCTTGGGCAGCACGACCTTGGCCGTCTCCTCGATGGAGAGGTCCGGATGGCCGGCGAGCAGCGCGGTCACCAGGTCGGTGTCATTGGTCGCCGCCGTCCGGCCCGAGCGGGAGACGTGCTCCTCGCCGGGCAGTTCGGCGACCATGGCCGCCAGTTCGGCGGTGTTCACCAGGTTTCCGTTGTGGCCGAGGGCCAGCGAACCGTGAACGGTCGCCCGGAAGGTCGGCTGGGCGTTCTCCCAGACCGAGGAACCGGTGGTCGAGTAGCGGGCGTGTCCGACGGCGATATGCCCGTGCAACGACCCCAGCGAGGCCTCGTCGAAGACCTGGGAGACGAGTCCCATGTCCTTGAAGACGAGAATCTGGGAGCCGTTGCTCACTGCGATGCCCGCGGATTCCTGACCGCGGTGCTGCAGGGCGTAAAGGCCGAAGAACGTGAGCTTGGCGACCTCCTCGCCGGGAGCCCAGACACCGAAGACGCCGCAAGCGTCCTGGGGGCCTTTCTCGCCGGGAAGAAGATCGTGGTTGAGTCTTCCGTCACCACGTGGCACGCCTTCGAGTCTAGGGCAGTTGGCACAGGCTTCCGGAACCCGGGAGGCCGGGATTGTCGGGCGATCGCTCGGCAACGCGCGTAGACAAAACCCCTTACCCGGGCCGGATTTCGCGGTCGCGGAATTCGGCGGGACGGCGCTCGCCCTTGTGGTTCGCGCCCGTTGGGGCTTTTCGCGTGCGGACGACACCGGGGGCGGGCGGCGGGGAACGTGAGCCTGCTCACCCGGGCCGCGCCGGCCGGCTACACGGCCGGCAGCAGCAGCCCCCAGGCACCCGGGTGGACCGTCCAGGTGCGGGCGCGGACCGGGCCCACCGGGCGGCCGTCCACCTCGTAGCCGAACCCGCGCCCCGCCACCGAGAGGGTCGCCGCCCGGGCGCGCACGAGGGTGCCGGGCGCGCGGACGACGACCTCCATCACGCCGGCGCCGGCCGCCTCGCCGGCCGGCAGGGTCACCTGGACCACCCGGACCGGGCGGTGGACGTCGGCGATGAGCTTCCCGTCCGCCTCGACCCGCAGGCGCGAGTTCGGCTCGCCCTTCCCGGCCCCGGCCCCGGCTCCGTCCGCTCCCCCGGCCGGTCCGGCGCCGGAGGTTAGTGAGGTCCCCTGCTCGGCCGCAGCCAGTTTCGCCCATAGCGAACGCCAGCCACCCGTCCGGCTCACCGCCCGGCGCGTCCCGCTGCCGGAGATCCGCACCCCGCCGAGCGCGACTCCGCCACCGTCGTCCACCAGCAGGTCCAGCTTGCGCGGCACGCCCGCGAGCACCGCCCGGGCGGCCGGTACCGGCTCCCCCGGCACGCCCAGCGCACGGGCCGCCACCAGCTCCTCCGGCCGGCCCACCGGGACCATGCCCACCGGGTCCGCCCCCAGCTCACGCTGCCGGTACAGGGCCTGGAGCACCCGCTGCAGCGCAAGATCGGAACCGATCACCACCGGTCGCCGCCGACCCCGGTGCGAAAGCACCCGGTCGAGCTCGGACGGGCTCTCCGGGTAGGCCACCTTGACGTCCGCCCCTCCGCAGAGGACGTCCTTCGCGATCCGCACCGACTCGCCGTCGGTCTGCCGGGCCGCCGGGTCGAGGAGCAGCAGAAGCGGCTCGGGGCCGCCGTTCGCAGGCGTGGACAGGGACGACACGACCGGTCCTTCCTCAGGTAATCTCTCGGTGCAAGAGCCCCTTGCGCTATTGCGCCAGGGGCTTCGTCTATCTCGGGGCAGACTGCGGCCTACGCAGGATGCCCCAACCGGAAGGGGTGTACGCCTGTGCCGGCACTCGTGCTCGTTGGCGCTCAGTGGGGGGACGAGGGCAAGGGGAAGGCGACCGACCTCCTCGGTGGCTCCGTCGACTACGTCGTCCGCTACCAGGGTGGCAACAACGCCGGTCACACGGTGGTCATCGGCGATCAGAAGTATGCACTTCACCTCCTGCCTTCCGGAATCCTCAGCCCGAATGTGACGCCGGTGATCGGCAACGGCGTCGTCATCGACCCGGGCGTGCTGCTCTCCGAGCTCAGCGGCCTGAACGAGCGCGGCATCGACACCTCCAAGCTGCTGATCTCGGGCAACGCCCACCTGATCACCCCGTACCACCGCACCCTGGACAAGGTCACCGAGCGCTTCCTGGGCAAGCGCCGGATCGGCACCACCGGCCGCGGCATCGGCCCGACCTACGCGGACAAGATCAACCGCGTCGGCATCCGCGTGCAGGACCTCTTCGACGAGTCGATCCTGCAGCAGAAGATCGAGGCCGCGCTGCACGACAAGAACCAGCTGCTGGTCAAGCTCTACAACCGCCGCGCCATCCCGGCCGAGCTGGTGCTCGAGGAGTACCTCGGCTACGCGGACAAGATCAAGCCGTTCCTGGCCGACACCACCCTGGTGCTGGACGAGGCGCTGAAGGCGGGCAAGGTCGTCCTGCTGGAGGGCGGCCAGGGCACCCTGCTCGACGTCGACCACGGCACGTACCCCTTCGTGACCTCGTCGAACCCGACCGCGGGCGGCGCCTGCACCGGCGCCGGCATCGGCCCCACCAAGATCGACCGCGTCATCGGCATCCTGAAGGCGTACACCACCCGCGTCGGCTCGGGCCCGTTCCCGACCGAGCTGCTGGACGCGGACGGCGAGGCCCTGCGCCGGATCGGCGGCGAGCGCGGTGTCACCACCGGCCGTGACCGCCGCTGCGGCTGGTTCGACGCGGTGATCGCGCGCTACGCGACCCGGGTCAACGGCCTCACCGACTTCTTCCTGACCAAGCTCGACGTGCTCACCGGCTGGGAGCAGATCCCGGTCTGCGTCGCCTACGAGATCGACGGGCGCCGCGTCGAGGAGCTCCCGTACAACCAGTCGGACTTCCACCACGCCAAGCCGGTCTACGAGACCCTGCCGGGCTGGAACGAGGACATCAGCAAGGCGAAGTCCTTCGCCGAGCTGCCGAAGAACGCCCAGGCCTACGTGAAGGCGCTCGAGGAGATGTCCGGCGCGCCGATCTCGGCGATCGGCGTCGGCCCGGGCCGTGACGAGACGATCCAGATCAACTCGTTCATCTGAGCCGCCTGGCACCCGGGGCTTGAGAGGCCCTGCGGGACACCGCGTCCCGCAGGGCCTTTCCCATGCTCCGGGAAGTTTGCACTAAGGCAATATTCCATTGCATCTAGTGCAGAGTGGCGCTACGTTCGGGATCATGACTGCGAAGCTGCCCGAACCCGTCACCCTCACCGGCCGCCACGTCCGCCTGGAGCCGCTGGACCGGGGCCACCTCGCCGACCTCTGGGCGAACGTCGGCCCGGACCCGGACGTCTGGCGCTGGATCCCGTTCGCCGAGCCGACGAGCGAGGCCGAGCTGGGGTCGATCCTGGACGTCCGGCTGGGGGAGGTGGCGGCGGGCACCGCCGTGAAGTTCGCGGTGATCGACCTGACGAGCGGGCGCGCCGTCGGCATCACCGGGTTCTACGACTTCAGGGCCGAGGACGAGCTGGTCGAGATCGGCGGCACCTGGTACGCCCGGTCGGTGTGGCGGACGCCGGTCAACACCGCGTCGAAGCTGCTGCTGCTCACATACGCCTTCGAGGAGTTGGGCATGGGCCGGGTGATGTGGAAGACCGACGCGCTCAACGACCGCTCGCGCAACGCGATCCAGCGCCTGGGCGCGCAGTACGAGGGCACCCACCGCCGGGAGAAGCGGCGGGCCAACGGCGTGTGGCGCGACACGGCGTACTTCTCGATGCTGCGGGACGAGTGGCCGGCCGCGCGCGAACGGCTGACCGGGCGGCTCGCCGCCGGCTGAGGGACGGGCCCCGGCTGCGGCCGGTCGAACGGCTCGCGCGGCTGGGAGTTGACCACCCAGACCAGCCACCCCACGAAGACCAGCGAGACGAACAGCCCGGCCAGCAGGAGAACGGCCATCAGGGGGCGACCGCCGCTGCCGCCCGCACCGCTCCGCCGTACGCCCCGATGAGTTCCACACCCCCTCATCGGCAGGCGCGTCCACGAGGTCAAGCCCCCGCCCGGCCGGCCCGGCCCGCGGGCCCGCCGCGACGGCCGGCGTTCACCTGGCGGAACGGCGGGCGGGGCGCGGGCCGGATTTCGCTACGATTGGGGCGCCCACAGTGGACCTTCGCTCTGTGCGGCAGCCCGGGAGCCGGCGTGTGTGGCGGCCTCCCGTTGCGGCCCCAGACCCTGCGCCTGTCACGGCACTCCGGGGTAGGGGTGCGTGCGGGAGAAATTGGAGCATCCGAGGATGGCTCGGCACCTGATCACCAGCGCCCTTCCCTACATCAACGGGATCAAGCACCTGGGCAACATGGTCGGGTCGATGCTCCCGGCGGACGTCTACTCCCGGTACCTGCGGCAGCGCGGGCACGAGGTGCTGTACATCTGTGCCACCGACGAGCACGGGACGCCGGCCGAGCTGGCCGCGCAGGAGGCCGGGCTGCCGGTCGCGGAGTTCTGCGCGGCGGCGCACGACCAGCAGAAGGCGGTCTACGACGGCTTCCGGCTGTCCTTCGACTACTTCGGGCGCAGCTCCTCCCCGCAGAACCGGGAGATCACCCAGGAGATCGCCCGCGAGCTGCACGCCAACGGGTTCATCGAGGAGCGGGCGATCCGCCAGGTGTACTCGAACACGGACGGGCGCTTCCTGCCGGACCGGTACATCGTCGGCACCTGCCCGCACTGCGGCTACGACAAGGCGCGCGGCGACCAGTGCGAGAACTGCACCCGCGTCCTCGACCCGACGGACCTGCTGGAGCCGCGCTCGGCGATCAGCGGCAGCTCCGACCTGGAGGTACGGGAGACCAAGCACCTCTTCCTCCTCCAGTCGAAGCTGACCGAGCAGGTGGAGCAGTGGGTCGGCGCGCACGGCGACCAGTGGCCGGTGCTGGCCTCCTCGATCGCCCGCAAGTGGCTGACCGAGGGCCTGCAGGACCGCGCGATCACCCGTGACCTGGAGTGGGGCGTGCCGGTGCCGGCCGACGTGTGGCCGGAGCTGGCGGCGGAGGGCAAGGTCTTCTACGTCTGGTTCGACGCCCCGATCGAGTACATCGGCGCCACCAAGGAATGGGCGGACGCGGCGCCGGCCGGCGAGGTCCGGGACTGGAAGTCCTGGTGGTACGAGGCCGACGAGACCGTCCGGTACACCGAGTTCATGGCCAAGGACAACGTCCCGTTCCACACGGTGATGTTCCCGGCGACCATCCTCGGCTCGCGCCGGCCGTGGAAGAAGGTCGACTACGTCAAGGCCTTCAACTGGCTGACCTACTACGGCGGGAAGTTCTCCACCAGCCAGAAGCGGGGCATCTTCACGGACGTCGCGCTGGAGCTGCTGCCGGCCGACTACTGGCGCTACTTCCTGATGGCGCACGCCCCCGAGTCCGACGACTCCAGCTTCACCTGGGACCTCTTCGCCTCCGTCGTCAACAAGGACCTCGCCGACACGCTCGGCAACTTCGTCAACCGGGTGCTGTCGTTCAGCCGGAAGCGGTTCGGCGACGACGTCCCGGCCGGGCACGCGGCGGGCGAGGCGGAGGAGCGGCTGGGCGCGCAGATCGCCGAGCTGCTGGCCGACTACGAGGCCCAGCTGGACGCGCTGAACTTCCGCAAGGCGGCGCAGAGCCTGCGCACGCTGTGGAGCGCGGGCAACGCGTACCTGGACGAGAAGGCGCCCTGGAAGCAGGTGAAGACGGACCCGGAGGCGGCCGCGCTCACCCTCCGGACGGCGATGAACCTGATCCACCTGTACGCGGTGGTGTCCGAGCCGTTCATCCCCGCCGCGGCCGCGGCGATGCGCGGGGCGTTCGCGCTCCCGGCCGACGCGCCGGCGCGTACCCGGGCGTGGGTGAGCGCGGAGGAGGCGCGGGCGCTGGACTTCGTGCCGGCCGGCACGGCGTTCACCGTTCCGCCGGTGCTCTTCGCGAAGATCACCGACGAGGACCTGGCCGCCTGGACCGCCCGCTTCGGCGGCGGCGAGTAGGCGACCGGGCGTACGGACGCACGGGCTGATCCCGGGTCACGGTGGCCCGGGGTCAGTCGGCGCTCTCGTCGGTGGTCCCGGCGGTGGGTCCGGTGGTGACCCCGGTGACGGTCTCGGCGGCGACCCACCGCAGGTAGGCCGGGCTGCCGCCGGTCACCGGGACGACGACCACCTCGGGGGTGTCGTAGTCGTGGTGCGCGCCGATGAAGGCGGTGAGGCGTTCGGCGAGGCCGGCGCGGGTCTTCAGGTCCACGCGCCACTCGAGCGTGTCCTGGACCTCGCCGTCCCACCAGTAGAGCGAGCGGATCCGCTGCACCTGCGCGCAGGCGGCCAGGCGCTCGCGGACGGCGGCGGCGGCGAGGGCCCGGGCCTTGTCCTCGGTTGCGTGGGTGGTGGTCACCACGACGACGTCAGGGGTGGTTGCCGGCATGCCGCGACGGTACCGCGCGCCGGCCGGTCCGGGGAGCGGCCGCCCGGGGAGCCGACGGTCGGGGAGCTGCGGCCCGGGGGGGCGGCCGGCCGGTCAGCCCAGGGAGCCGCGGGCTGTGCCGAGCAGCGGGGCGAGGTCGGGCGCGGCGGCGACCTCCTCGTCCAGGGCCGCGGTGAGGGTCTCCTCGTAGGTGGCGCGGGCCTCCTGGTGGCGGGCGCGGCCGACGGCGGTGATCACGGTGTAGACGCCGCGCCGGTCGTCCGGGCAGGAGTCCCGGTAGGTGAAGTCCGCGGCGTGCAGGCGGGCCACCAGGCGGGTGACCGAGCTCTGGTTGAGGCCGAGTCCGGCGGCGAGGTCCTGCATGCGCAGCTCGCCCCTGGGGGCCTCGGCGAGGAAGCCGAGGGCGCGGTACTCGGAGAGCCCGAGGCCGTGCCGGCGCTGGAGGGCGGTCGCGAGGCGGCCCTCGACGTGGGCGTGCAGAGCGCTGAGCCGGCTCCACATCCGGGCGTCCGAACCACCGCCGGCGGGGCTGGGTTCCGTGGGCATGGGCGGCTCCTGACCGGGTGCGACGGTTGACACAGATTACTTGTACATGCATGCTCTTGCCCAGTCGAAAAGAATTTGCACATACATGCAATGACCGTGACCCCGGGGGGTTCCGTTCCCATGGCCTGGATCTACCTGCTCATCGCCTCGGCCTTCGAGGTGGTCTTCGCGCTCGCCACCAACGCCACGCACGGCTTCACCGAGCCGGGCCCGTCCCTGCTGACGGCCGCGGCCGCCGCGGGCGGGATCTTCTTCCTCAGCCTCGCCCTCAAGACCCTCGACGTCGGCGTCGGCTACACCGTCTGGACCGGGATCGGCTCGGTCGGCACCGTCGTCCTCGGCACGGTGGTCTTCGACGAGTCGATGAACGCCGGGAAGGCCGTCGCCTTCGTCCTGATCATCGGCGGGGTGCTCGGCCTGAAGCTCGCCGACCGGTTCGGCCGGGCGGCGGACGGCCCGGCGGCCGGCCCGGCGGACGGACCGGACGCCGGGCAGACGGCCGGACAGACGGCAGAGCAGGCCGGGGGCCTGACGCCGCAGCACCAGCCCGCCGCCTGACCACCGCGCCGATCCGCACCCGCACCCGCACCCGCACCGACCGTCCACGAAGGAGTGCACCACCATGGCCTGGCTCCACCTCGCGATCGCCGTCGTCTTCGAGATCGCCTTCGCCGTCGGCACCAACGCCACGCACGGCTTCACCAGGCTCTGGCCGTCCGTCCTCACCCTGGTCGCGGCCGCGGGCGGCATCTTCACCCTCAGCCTCGCGCTGCGGACGCTGGACGTCAGCGTCGGCTACACGATCTGGACCGGCCTCGGCTCGATCGGCACCGTCGTCTTCGGCGCCCTGCTCTACAAGGAGCGGATCACCCTGCCGAAACTGCTCTCGTTCGCCTCGATCATCGCGGGCGCCGTCACGCTGAAGCTGGCGTCCGGGTTCTGACGGGGCGCCGGGGCGGGCCGGCCACCCGGCTCGCGCCCGCCCCGCCGCCGTCGGGTCGGCCCGCGTCGGGTCAGCCCGCGTCGGCCGCCTTCCGTGCGGTGTGCACGGTGGTGGCGGTGAGGTAGAAGGCGTCCGGCCGGTTGAGGATGCCGGCCGGGGCGTCGCGGTCCAGCAGCGCGTCGAGGGTCGCGAGGTCCTCGGCGTCCAGGCCCCCGGCCACCTGGCCGCGGCGCCGGTCGAGTTGGGCGTGCAGGTGTTCGCGGGCGGCGGCCGGCAGCGGCGCCGGCCACTCCACCAGGAAGGTGCGCGAACCGGCCGGGACCAGCCCGGCCGCGGCCAGCATGGCCGGCCAGTCCTCCACCCCGTCCGTGGCGCCCGGGAGGCCGGCCCGCATCGCGGCGAAGACGTCCTCGTGCGCGGCGTCCAGCCGGGCCTGCAGTCCGGGGCGGCCGAGGCCGATGTCGCGCGGCAGGAACCGCAGCGGCAGCCCGCCCTCGGCGACGGCGAGCAGGCCGCCCGGGCGCAGCGTGCCGGCCAGGGCGGTCAGCGCGGCCTGCTGGTCCCCGAGGTGGTGGACGGCCTTGGACGACCAGACCAGGTCGGCGGTGCCGAGCAGGCCGAACCCGTCCGGGAGGTCGGCCTGCCGGGTGGTGACCCGGCCGCCGGAGCGGGCCACGGCGCGCTCCAGCAGGGCGGACGACCGGTCGACGGCGACCACCTCGGCGGCCGGGAAGGCGTCGGCCAGCAGGCCCGCGACCACGCCGGGGCCGCTGCCCACGTCGAGCACCCGGCCGACGGGGGTGCCGTCCAGCAGGTCGTGCAGCCACTGTGCGGCGCGGGTGAGCGCGGGGGCGTACAGCTCGCCCTCGCGCTCCAGGAGGTCGGCGAGCGCGGACCAGTCCGTGTCGGACGAGAGCGCGTGGTGGTCGTGGTGGTCGTGGGAGGCGTGGCCCTGGTGGCCGTGGTGACGGGCGGGGGTGGGCACGGCGTGCTCCTTCGGATCGGTACCGGATGCGGCTCGGGCGGCGGCGGGCGCCTGGCCGGCCTCCTCGTCCGCCGGGTCGCGGTCGGGGGCGAACGCGGCGGCGGCCCACGGCGGTCACTTCCACCGCCAGGCTGCGGCGGCCCCGGTGGCGGCGGCAAGCTTTGTTGCCGGTTCCGCAAATCAGCTCGCCCCGGCGATCAGGCCGAGCGGCGCCAGTACGAGCGGGCCGCGACGGCGAGGGCCACGCCGAAGACGGCGAAGGCGCCGAGGCCGATCCAGCACACCAGCAGCACGTCCGCCTCGGTCGGGAAGGAGCCGCGCTGCACGGTCACCACGCCCATCGTGGCGAGCCCCGCGTAGCCGATGCCGAAGATCCCGTACGGCGCGAGCGTGGCGGCGCCGAGCAGGGCGGGGGTGAGCGGCAGCCAGCGGGGGACGCGGCGGCCGCTCAGCAGCAGGGTCCAGCGCGGGAACACCAGGCCCCACGGGCGGACCAGGCCCCAGAGCAGGAACACGCCGAGCGCCGCCAGCAACGCGGTCACGTCCAGGCCCCAGGACTGCAGGGTGAGCCAGAGCCCGGAGGCGCCCTCGCGCTCGGCGTCGGCCAGGATCCGGTCGCCGCTGAGGCCCGCGAAGGTACCGCCCAGGGCCCAGGTCGTCTTCATCCAGACGTACGGGACGAAGGCCAGCGTCCCGGCCAGCGCGACGAGCCGGACCTGTCCCGGGGCCGCGGTCGGCGCCGGGGGCGGACCGACCCGGGGCGGACCGTCCGCGGCCGTCCGGGCACCCGCCCGGCCGGTGCGGGCGGCGGCCGCCAGCAGGACGGCGCCGAGCGCGGACAGCGCGTGCTGGGCCGCTCCCGGCCCGCTGTCCACGCCCTGGTTGACGATCAGCGTGATGACGTCCATCAGCAGGCCGAACGCCCCGGCGACGGCCGCCGCACAGAGCGCCCAGAGCACCGGCCCGAGCACCCGCCGGAGCACCGGCCGCGGCTCCCGCGCCCGCACCGCCGCCCCGGCGAGCGCCGCGGCGGCGCCCACCCCGGCGACCAGCCAGCCCGTCCAGGCCGCGCCGGACAGCGCCGTCCCGGTCCCGGCGCAGCCGGCCCCGAAGCCCGCGTACGCCACGCCCCAGACGGCCGGCCCCGAACCGTCCCCCACCCACCGGGGCGCACCCCGGCCGCCCGCCGCCCGGCCCGCAGGCCACCCGCTGGTCGTCGTCATGCCCCCACGCTCGCACCGGCCGCACCGCCCGGACCTCGGCCGCGCGGAGGACCGGCTCCCCCTCCGGGGGGACGGCGGGAGCGGGCGGACGGCCCTTGCGTTGGAGCGCACTCCAGCTCATAGCATCGGCGGGCCCGCCGCCGCGTCCCCGACCGGGACGGACGGCAACCACCGAGACCACAGGGGGACTTGAACCATGCGCTACCGCGTTCTGGGCGGCACCGGCATCGAGGTGAGCGCCTACTGCCTCGGCACGATGATGTTCGGCGCGGTCGGCAACCCCGACCACGACGACTGCGCCCGGATCATCCACACCGCCCTCGACCAGGGCGTCAACTTCGTCGACACGGCGGACATGTACTCGGCCGGCGAGTCCGAGGAGATCGTCGGCAAGGCGCTGGAGAGCCGGGGCAACCGCGACGACGTCGTCCTCGCCACCAAGGTGCACTTCCCGATGGGCGAGGGCCGCAACCGGGGCGGGAACTCGCGGCGCTGGATCGTCCACGAGGTCGAGCAGAGCCTGCGCCGGCTGCGGACCGACCGGATCGACCTCTACCAGGTCCACCGGCCCGACCACACCACCGACGTCGAGGAGACCCTCTCGGTGCTCGGCGACCTCGTCCGGGCCGGCAAGATCCGCGCCTTCGGCTGCTCGACCTTTCCCGCCGAACAGCTGGTCGAGGCCCACCACGTCGCCGAGCGCCGCGGCCTGCCGCGCTTCCGCACCGAGCAGCCGCCGTACTCGCTGCTCGCCCGCGGCATCGAGCGCGACGTGCTGCCGACGGTGCGACGGCTCGGCATGGGCGCGCTGACCTGGGCCCCGCTCGCCTCCGGCTTCCTCACCGGCCGCTACCGCAAGGGCCGGCCGATCGACCTCGGCACCGGCCGGGCCGCCCTCACCCCGGCCCGGTTCGACCCGGCGCTGCCGGTCACCGCGGCCAAGCTGGACGCCGTCGAGGAGTTCACCGTGCTCGCCGAGGAGCTCGGCCGGACCCTGCCCGAACTGGCCCTGGCCTTCCCGCTGGCGCACCCGGCGGTCACCTCGGTGATCATCGGCCCGCGGACCGGGGAGCAGCTGGCGGCCGCCCTCAAGGGCGCCGACCTGGTGCTGGACGACGACACCCTCGACCGGATCGACGCGATCGTCCCGCCCGGAACCAACCTCTACCACCCGGACGGTGTCTGGCAGCCGCCGGCCCTCACCGACCCGGCCCAGCGCCGTCGCCCGGTCGCCGACCGCGCGGCGGGGTAGCGGCCGGCAGGCCGGTCACGCCGGTGAGGTCCTCCTCGCCGGCGTGACCGGCCTCGGCGAGCCGGCGCCGCATCAGCCGGACGTAGGGCCCGATCAGCTGCGACCGGCCCGGCGGCACCGGCGGGCGGCGGGTCGGGCGGTGCGGTCAGGCGATCGCCGCGGCGACGACGGCCGCGACCGCGAGGTTGCAGCTGGCCGAGACCCAGACCGCCGGGTGGGGCTCGGGGTCGACCAGGATGGCGCCGAGCCTGCCCGGGGTGAGCAGGTCCACCAGCCAGAACGCGACGGCCATCAGCAGCAGCCCGAGCAGGCCGAAGCAGGCGGTGGAGACCAGGCCCTTCCCGAAGTCCTCGTAGGTGTAGAGGATCGCGGTGAAGACGATGCCGCCGATGCCGAGCAGCGCCGAGCTGAGCAGCACGGCGGCGTTGCGGTTGCGCTCGACCCAGATCTGGTGGCCCAGCTTCCCGGGCGTCAGCACGTCCACCAGGACGATGCCGAGGAGCAGCAGGACCACGCCGACGCCGCCGAAGGCGGCCGCCTCGCCGAGGCCGTGCAGGATGTCGTTCACGTCGTCTGGCCCCCGGGTCCATCGGTCAAGGATCGGCAAAACATATCCCATGGCCCCCGGGCCCGGGAGGGCCGCAGCACACCGAACCGTCACAGTCCGCCACCGGATGGTCAAGAACACGCAAGGTCGGTCATGATGTCGGTGCCCTTTGACCGAGGGCGCCCCAGCAGGTGCCCCGCCGACGCCACCGTCCCGCCCGGAGACTCGCCATGCGCAGACTGACCCACGCCGAATTCCTCGCGATGAGGAGGTTCGACGCACTGGACGGCCTGCGCGCCATCGCCGCCGTGATCGTGGTCTTCTTCCACTACGGCGGGCCGCAGTCCAAGTTCCTCTCCGGCTGGATCGGCGTCCACACCTTCTTCGTCCTCTCCGGCTTCCTGATCACGACACTGATGCTCCGTGAGAAGGACAGGACCGGGCGGATCTCGCTGCGGAACTTCTACATCCGGCGGATCTTCCGGATCGTGCCGCTGTACTACGTCGGACTGCTGATCACCATGGTCGCCGTCTACAAGTCCGGGTACAGCTGGAACGTCCTGATGGACCACCTGCCGCACTTCCTCGGCTTCATGAACGAGTACCACCTGGCGGGCGACACCCCGTACCTGCACACGTGGACCATCGGCATCGAGCAGAAGTTCTACCTGGTCTGGCCGCTCGCGCTGATCCTGGTCAGCCTGGTCTCCAGCAAGCTCCGCGCCCCCCTCGCCGTCGTCGCCATCGGGCTCGTCCTGATCCGGTACAACGACACCTGGAAGGGGATGGGCATCCACTACTCGGTGCTGCTCACCGGCGCCCTGCTCGCCATCGTGCTGCACCACCGCCGCGGCTTCGCCCTGCTGAGCCCGCTGACCCACCCGGTGGTCGGCGTGGTGGTCGCGGCGGGCTTCGTCGTCCTGCACCAGCACATCCCGGACCTCACCGCCTACTTCGGCGACGAGCAGCCCACCGTGTTCCTCTACGGCGTCGGCGTCGCGATCCTGCTGCCCACCCTGCTGGGCCCCGGCCCGGGCCGCTGGATCCTCTCGCAGCGCCCGCTGGTCTTCGTCGGCGAGCGCTCGTACGGCCTCTACCTGCTCCAGGCCTCCGCGGTGCCCGTCACCGCCACCCTGGCGCCGTGGATCCCCGGGCAGTCCCCCAAGTTCGCCGCCGCCGCCTGCGTGGTCGCGCTGTTCGCCGCCGACGCACTGCACCGCCGGGTGGAGACGCCGATGATCGAGGTCGGCCGCCGCCTGATCAAGTGGCTCGACAGCCGCTCCGCCGGCACCCGCCCGGCCGTCCCCGCCCAGAAGTCCGGCACCGGGACCGAGCCCCACGGCGAACCGGCCCTGGCCGGCCGCTCCCAGTAGACGGGCCTCCCGCACGGCACCCCGGCACGGGGGGTGTTCCCGCTCCGGCGACCACCCGGAATGGGAACACCCCCCGTGCGGTTTGATGGGGTTATGGCATCTCGTGCACGTGTACGCGCCCCCGAGCTGGTCGGGGCAGGCGGTTGGCTGAACACCGGCGGCAAGGAGCTCACGCTCGCCGACTTCCGGGGCAAGATCACCATCCTGGACTTCTGGACCTTCTGCTGCATCAACTGCCTGCACGTCCTGGACGAGCTGCGGGAACTCGAGGAGAAGCACCGCGACACCGTGGTGATCGTCGGCGTGCACTCGCCCAAGTTCGTGCACGAGGCCGACCACCAGGCCGTGGTGGACGCGGTGGCCCGGTACGAGGTGCACCACCCGGTGCTGGACGACCCGGCGCTGGCGACGTGGAAGCAGTACGCGGTGCGCGCCTGGCCCACCCTGGTGGTGATCGACCCCGAGGGGTACGTGGTCGCCCAGCACGCCGGCGAGGGGCACGCACACGCCATCGCCCGGCTGGTGGAGGAGCTGGAGGCGGAGCACGCCGCCAAGGGCACGCTGCGCCGCGGCGACGGCCCGTACGTGGCGCCCGAGCCCACCGAGGGCGCCCTCAAGTTCCCCGGCAAGGCGGTCCGGCTGCCGGACGGCCACTTCCTGGTCGCCGACTCCGGCCACCACTCGCTGGTCGAGCTGGCCGAGGACGGCGAGACGGTGGTCCGCCGGATCGGTGACGGGGTGCGCGGCCTGGTGGACGGCGGCAGCCCCCGGTTCAGCGAGCCGCAGGGGCTGGCCCTGCTGCCGCCCGGCGCCGCCCGCGACGGCCTGGGCGTCGACGTGATCGTCGCCGACACCGTCAACCACGCGCTGCGCGGCGTCCGGCTCGCGGACGGCAGCGTGACCACCCTGGCCGGCACCGGCCGGCAGTGGTGGCAGGGCTCCGCCGCCGGGGGCCCGGCCCGCGAGGTGGACCTCTCCTCCCCGTGGGACGTCGCCTGGTTCGACGGCAAGGTGTGGATCGCCATGGCCGGCGTCCACCAGCTCTGGGCGTACGACCCGGAGGCCGGCACCGTCGGCGTCGCGGCCGGCACCACCAACGAGGGCCTGGTCGACGGGCCGGCCGCCGAGGCCTGGTTCGCCCAGCCCTCCGGCCTGGCCGTCTCGGCGGACGGCGAGCGGCTCTGGGTCGCCGACTCGGAGACCTCGGCGCTCCGCTCGGTTTCCCGTGGAACCAAGACGGTGGAGACCGCCGTCGGCACCGGCCTGTTCGACTTCGGCCACCGCGACGGCGAGGCCGGGCAGGCGCTGCTCCAGCACCCGCTGGGCGTCACCGTGCTGCCCGACGGCTCGGTCGCGGTCAGCGACACCTACAACCACGCGCTGCGCCGCTTCGACCCGGCGAGCGGCGAGGTCAGCACGCTGGCCACCGACCTGCGCGAGCCGTCCGGGGCCGTCCTGGTGGACGGCGACATCGTGGTGGTCGAGTCGGCCCGGCACCGCCTGACCAGGCTGCGGCTGCCCGAGGAGGCGGTGCGGGTCGAGTCGGTCGCGCACCGCACCCAGCGGGCCGCCACCGAGGTCGCGCCGGGCGCGTTCCGGCTGGACGTGGTGTTCCAGGCGCCGGCCGGCCAGAAGCTGGACGAGCGCTACGGCCCGTCCACCCGGCTGCTGGTCAGCTCCACCCCGCCGGAGCTGCTGGTCTCCGGGGCCGGCGCGGACTCCGCACTCTCCCGCGAGCTGGTGCTCTCCGACCGGGTGACCGAGGGCGTGCTGCACGTCTCGGCGATGGCCGCGTCCTGCGACGACGACCCGGAGATCGAGTACCCGGCCTGCCACGTCCACCAGCAGGACTGGGGCGTGCCGGTGACGCTGGCCGCGGACGGCGCGCGCCGGCTGCCGCTGGTGCTGGCCGGCCTGGAGTAGCGGGGCCGGACGCGGACGGGGCCCGCACGCCGTGTGCGGGCCCCGTCCGCGTCCCGGGGCCCGGGAGCGCCTTCACACGCCGGAGCGTCCCGCTCCGGGCCGCTCAGCCCTCCAGGAACGCCTTGATCGCGCTCGCCAGCAGGTACGGGTCCTCCGCGCCGCACAGCTCGCGCGCCGAGTGCATGGAGAGCGCGGCGATGCCGCAGTCCACGGTGGCGATGCCGAGGCGGGCCGCGGTGATCGGGCCGATCGTCGTCCCGCAGGGCATGGCGTTGTTGGAGACGAAGGTCTGCCACGGCACGCCGGCCTTCTCACAGGCCGCCGCGAACACCGCCCGGCCGACGCCGTCGGTGGCGTACCGGTTGTTGACGTTGACCTTGAGGATCGGCCCGCCGTTCGGCATCGGGTGGTGCCCCGGCTCGTGCCGCTCGCTGTAGTTCGGGTGGACGGCGTGGCCCATGTCGGAGGAGAGGCAGACGGTGCCCGCCAGCGCCCGGGCGCGGTCCTCGGGGCTGCCGCCACGGGCGTGCACGGTGCGCTCCAGCACGTTGCCGAGCAGCGGGCTCTGCGCACCGGTGTCCGACTCGCTGCCGGTCTCCTCGTGGTCGAAGGCGGCCAGCACCGGGATGTAGGGCAGCGCGGCGCCGTCCGTCGCGGCCGCGGTGGCCACGGCGGCCAGGGCGGCGGTGGCGGCGTGCACCGACAGCAGGTTGTCCAGCCGCGGACCGGCCAGCAGCTCGCGGTCGCGGCCCAGGTAGGCGGCGGGCTGCACGTCGTGCGTCATGAGGTCCCAGCCGGCCACGTCGGCGGCCTCGACGCCGGCCCGCTGCGCGACGTACGCGATCAGCGCGCCCTCGTCGACCGGGCCCAGGCCCCAGATCGGGGTGAGGTGACGCTGCTTGTCGAGCTTCATCCCCTCGTTGACCTGCCGGTCGAGGTGGATCGCCAGCTGCGGCACGCGCAGCAGCGGCTCGTCCAGCTGCACCAGCCGGCGGCTGCCGTCGCGCAGCGCGAGCCGCCCGGAGAGGCCGAGGTCCCGGTCGAGCCAGGTGTTCAGCGGCACGCCGCCGTAGATCTCCACCGCGACCTGCCGCCAGCCCGCCGTGCCGGTGTCCGGCAGCGGCTTGACCCGCAGGTTCGGCGAGTCGGTGTGGGTGCCGACCACGCGGAACGGCGTCTCCGGCCCGGCGCCCTCCGGCACGTACCAGGCGATCAGCGCGCCGCCCCGGATCAGGTAGCGGCCACCGGCCACGGCGTCCCAGGCGTCCGTCTCGGCGACCTGCCGGAAACCCGCCTTCTCCAGCCGCTCCGCGGCGCTGGCGACCGCGTGGTACGGCGACGGTGACGTACCGAGGAAGGCGATCAGGTCATCGGTGTGCGTCCGGTCGAAGAAGGCCGGGCGGGCGGCGGTCGACATGCTGCTCCTGGGTCGAGGGAGGGCCGAAAGCCGGTTGGGGAGTCGGCTTCGCCCCCTGAGCATATGCCCGTACACGGACATGACACTCGGAACGCCCCAACGGATGCAGAACGCTGACAGAAACGTGAACTGCCGCCACCAGACGTACGCGTACCGAACGGTGCATACCCGTCGCACAGGGTCATCCGGGGCCCGGGGGCGGCACCTGACGGCGTCTCACGGCGGCGGCCGCGGAAAGCACGGGGAAACGCCGGAGGGCCCGGTCGGAAACCGGGCCCTCCGGCGTGAGGGTGGGTCAGGCGGTCAACGGGGTGACGCGGGCGTTCCTAGAACGCCTCCTCCGCCAGCTCCATGATCTCGTTGTCGATGCCCTCGGCGATCAGGCGCTGCGGGGTGATGGTCGGCAGCACGTTCTTCGCGAAGAAGCGGGCCGCCGCGACCTTGCCCTGGTAGAAGGGGACGTCCTTCTCGGAGGCGCCGGCCTCCAGCTTGGCCAGGGCCACCGCGGCCTGGCGCAGCAGCAGCCAGCCGACCACGACGTCGCCGGAGACCAGCAGCAGGCGGGTGGTGTTGAGGCCCACCTTGTACATGTTCTTGACGTCCTGCTCGACCGAGGAGAGGTCGGCCAGGAGCTTGCCGATGATGGCCTCCAGGTCGCCGGCGGCCTTGGCGAGCAGCTCGCGCTCGGCGGCCAGGGCGTCGCCGCCGGCGGCGGAGCCGATGAACTTCTGGATCTGCTCGGACAGCGCGGTGAGCGCCTGGCCGCCGTCCTTGACGATCTTGCGGAAGAAGAAGTCCTGGCCCTGGATCGCGGTGGTGCCCTCGTACAGGGTGTCGATCTTGGCGTCGCGGATGTACTGCTCGATCGGGTACTCCTGCAGGTAGCCGGAGCCACCGAAGGTCTGCAGGGACTGGGCGAGCTGCTCGTAGGACTTCTCGGAGCCGTAGCCCTTGACGATCGGCAGCAGCAGGTCGTTCAGGCGCTCGGCGGCCTCGTCGCGCTCGCCGCGCATCTTGGCGGCCATCATGTCGTCCTGGGTGGACGCGGTGAACAGGACCAGCGCGCGCATGCCCTCGGCGTAGGCCTTCTGGGTCAGCAGCGAGCGGCGCACGTCCGGGTGGTGGGTGATGGTGACGCGCGGGGCGGTCTTGTCCAGGAACTGCGAGATGTCGGCGCCCTGCACGCGCTCCTTGGCGTACTCCAGGGCGTTCAGGTAGCCGGTGGAGAGGGTGGCGATGGCCTTCGTGCCGACCATCATGCGGGCGAACTCGATGATCTTGAACATCTGGCGGATGCCGTCGACGGTCTCGCCGAGCAGCCAGCCCTTGGCCGGGTGCTTGGCGCCGAAGGTCATCTCGCAGGTGTTGGAGGCCTTGAGGCCCATCTTGTGCTCGACGTTGGTGGCGTAGACGCCGTTGCGCTCGCCGAGCTCGCCGGTCTCCCAGTCGAAGTCGAACTTCGGGACGATGAAGAGGCCCAGGCCCTTGGTGCCCGGCTTACCGCCCTCGGGGCGGGCCAGCACCATGTGGATGATGTTCTCGGACATGTCGTGCTCGCCCGAGGTGATGAAGCGCTTCACACCCTCGATGTGCCAGGAGCCGTCCTCCTGCTTGATCGCCTTGGTGCGGCCGGCGCCGACGTCCGAACCCGCGTCGGGCTCGGTCAGCACCATGGTGGAGCCCCAGAGGCGGTCGGTCATCCGCTTGGCGACCTCCAGCTGCTCCGGGGTGCCCTCCTCGGCGATGACGCCGGCGAAGGCCGGGCCGGAGGAGTACATCCAGATGGCCGGGTTCGAGCCGAGGATCTGCTCGGCGAACGCCCAGATCAGCGAGTTCGGGGTGACCTGGCCACCGATCGACTCCGGGATGCCCAGGCGCCACCACTCGGCGTCCATGAAGGCCTGGTAGCTCTTCTTGAACGCGGCCGGGATCGGCGCGGTGTTGGTCTCGGGGTCGAAGACCGGCGGGTTGCGGTCGGTGTCGGCGAAGGACGCGGCGAGGTCGTTCTCGGCCAGACGGGCGATCTCGCTCAGGATGTTCTTCGCGGTCTCGACGTCCATGTCGGCGAACGGACCGGTGCCGTACACCTGGTCGCGGCCGAACACCTCGAAGAGGTTGAACTCCACGTCCCGCAGGTTGGACTTGTAGTGACCCATGGCCGTTTTCTCCGGTTCGTCGCTTCCGGGAGACCGCCGCGTTCGGGCGCCCCGTACCCACCAGTAGGCATCATGATGCTACCCAGCGGTAACTTGTTTCAAGCCCCTGGCAGTGAATCCGCTATGAACGTGGTCACGTCCCACAAGGCGGGACGACCACTCCTTGTCAGGATCGACGCCAGCACGGGCGGGTGCGCTCCCGATAGCCTGTCCGTGTGTACGGCTATGACCAGAACGCATACCCGGGTGATCCCTACCAGCAGCAGGCGGGACCGCAGCCGGGAATGAACGGCATGCCCGGCCCCGGCCCGTACGGCGAGCAGCCGCAGGCGTCGCAGCAGCAGTCCCTCTACCCCGAGCCCTCGCCGCCCTCGCTGGCGGACGCCGTCCGGGCCTTCACCACGGGGTCGATGGCGGTGGAGGACTTCCAGGCCATCTTCATCACCTCGAAGGTGCACTGCCCGCGCGGCGACCGGCCCGGCTTCCTGGCACTGCACAACACGCCGACCCCGGTCATCCCGATGTTCAGCTCGCTGAAGGAGCTGCGCCGGTACGCCGGCAAGGACTCCAAGCACTTCACCGTCACCGGCGCCGAGGTCCTCGACCTGCTGCCGACCGGCTACGGCTTCGCGCTGGACATGGAGGGCGAGCACCGGATGGTGTTCGACGCCAAGGCCGTCGAGCAGATGGTCGACTTCACCATGCGCCGGATGTACGGCTGACGAGCACGGCCGGCGCCCGTCCCGCGCCCGTCGGCCGCCTCCCGGGCGGCTGACGGCCGGCGCCCGCCCGGACCCGGACCACCCCCGAAGAGGACTCCCGGCCGCACCGTCGACACATAGTTCAACATTCAACTTGCTTCTTGTTGAGGATTGAACTAATCTCGTGGACGTAGGCCAGAGGAACCCCCCGAAGGAGGCCGACATGCCCGCCGTGACCGTCGAAAACCCGCTCGTTCTGCCGCGAGTCGCGGCTCCCGCCGAAGGCGCCCGGCCGCGCCCGGTGCTGGCCGTCTCGACCGCCCCGGAAGGCTTCGAGGGCGAGGGCTTCCCCGTCCGCCGCGCCTTCGCCAAGATCAACCAGAAGTACCTGGACCCGTTCATCATGATGGACCAGATGGGCGAGGTGGACTACGCGGCCGGGGAGCCGAAGGGCACCCCCTGGCACCCGCACCGGGGCTTCGAGACCGTCACCTACATCATCGACGGCACCTTCGTGCACCAGGACTCGCACGGTGGCGGCGGCGTCATCACCGACGGCGACACCCAGTGGATGACGGCCGGCTCCGGCCTGCTGCACATCGAGACCCCGCCGGAGTCGCTGGTCATGTCCGGCGGCCTGTTCCACGGGCTGCAGCTGTGGGTGAACCTGCCCGCCGCGGACAAGATGATCGCGCCGAAGTACCAGGACATCCGGGGCGGCAACGTGAAGCTGCTCGCCTCGGAGGACGGCGGCGCGCTCGTCCGGCTGATCGCCGGCGACATCGCGGGCCACCAGGGCCCCGGCGCCACGCACACGCCCATCACGATGATCCACGTGTCGGTGAACCCCGGCGCCCAGGTCACCCTGCCCTGGCGGGCCGACTTCAACGGCCTGGCGTACGGCCTCGCCGGCAGCGGCTCCGCGGGCACCGAGCGGCGCCCGTTCCACAGGGGGCAGGCGGTCGTCTTCGGCGACGGGGACTCGCTCACCATCCGGGCCGACGACACCCAGGACTCCCGCAGCGCCACCTTCGAGGTCGTCCTCCTCGGCGGGCTGCCGATCCGGGAGCCGGTCGCCCACTACGGCCCGTTCGTGATGAACAGCCACCGCGAACTCCAGCAGGCGATGGAGGACTTCCACGCCGGCCGGCTGGGGACCATCCCCGCGTCCTGAGGCTGTGACCGGCACGGGCGGCCGGTGCGGGCAGGTTCCTGCCCGCACCGGCCGCCCGTCGGTCGTCGGTCGTCGTACGGCCCCGGCCCGGCCCGGCCCCACGGCCGGACCCGAGCGGCGGCCGGGCCCGCACGACGGCCGCGTCGGAGCGGCGGCCGGGTCAGACGCCGACCAGGCCGGCCCGGAGCACGTCCCTGCGGAGGGCGCTGAAGCGTCCGCCGGAGGGACGGTCGAACTCCACGATCCACTCGAAGGTGTTCGGGCTCTCCCCGAGCCTCGGCAGGGCCTCCTCCAGGTATCCGCCGCCGCGCCGCTCCAGGAGCTTGGGCAGGACCCGGGCCATCAGGGCACTGGAGAAGTCGACGTACTGCGGCTTGCCGCGCCTGCGCTGGTCGATGAACGACCGCCACTCGGAGGCGCTGCCGACGTAGTCGGACGGGTCCTGCTGGAAGAGCGAGGTCTTGACGAAGACCTCGTCGGGCACCCGGTTCCCGGCCCGCCACTCGGTGAGGCGGAGCAGGTAGGAGACCTCCTCCTCGGAGGGCCCGGGCTGCGGGAGCTCCCCCTCGGCCAGGAACCAGCGGCGGCGGTGGAGCAGCACCCGGCCGGCCCGCAGCCGGGGCAGGCCGAGGACGCCGTCGCGGTCGCGCTCGGCCAGCCGCCCGCGGGCCTTCTCCTGGAGGTCGAGCACCAGCCGGCCGGAACCGACCAGCCAGTAGGCGAGCCGCAGCGGGAAGGGGTACATCTCGCTGTACTGCGAGCCGAGCGGGAGCACCCGGACCGGCCGGCCGTCGCGGTCGAGCAGTTCCAGACGGTCCTCCGCCGGGTCGTGGCGGAGCGTCAGTCCGGCCCACTCGCGCGGGGTGACGGTGTCGGGGAGCACCTGCGGGTGCAGGTTGATGTTGGTGCGGTACAGGCCGCGGTCCTCCAGCACCCGGGCGCCGTCGGCGCCGTACAGGCCGAGCAGGCGCTCGGCGAGCCGGCCGACGGCAGGGCCGCCGGTGCTGCTCGCGGCGTGCAGGAAGCGCGAGTTCAGCGAGGCGTGGCCCGCGTAGGCGTCGTTGACGACGAGCAGCTCGTCGGAGGGCTGGATGAGCACCCCGTACGAGAGCGGGACGGCCCGGAAGCGGTCGGGCAGCCCGGCGGTGAGCTCGGCGAGGTAGCCGGCGTCCCAGATCACCTCGTCGCGGTGCCGGCCGGCGTGCACCTCGCGGACCAGGGACCCGACGGCGCGGCGGCGCAGCGTGTGGAGCCGCTCCAGGCTGCCGTCGCCGGGGCCGAGGCCCTCGGGTCCGGCGGTGCGCAGCAGGTCCTCGCGCCGGTAGACCTCGTTCACCAGGTCCTGGGCGTGCTCGATCAGCCCGACCGAGGCGCCGGCGCCGAAGCGCTCGACGAAGGCGGCGGTGAGCAGGGCCCGGACCTCGTGGAAGCGGTCGTAGGCGGACTGGAACTCCAGGACGTGGGCGAGGTCGCCGAGGGCCCCGGTGTAGCCGGCCGGGCTCGGGGCGGTGGGCGGGAAGACGAGGTCCTCGTTGACGTGCAGCCGGGCCGGGCGCCCGCTGACCTCCAGGAGCCGCTCCTCCAGCTGCGGCAGCCGGCCGACCAGGGCGGGGCGCTGGCCGGCCGGTGCGGTCTCGATGCCCTCGACCACGTCGGCGAGCTCGTCGAGCAGCCGGCCCGCCGCGGGGTGGTCGCCCGACAGGCGGCGGCCGATCGCGCGCAGGCCGGTGCGGTCCTGCTCGTCCGGGCCGGGGGCGGCGGTGAGCATGCCGGCGGCGACGACCTTGGCGACGTAGTCGGCGGCGGCCTCCCGGCTGTCGCCGGTCCTGGCAGCGAGGTCCTCGGCCAAGTGGTCGACGTGGTACGGGCCCATCCCGGCCATGGCGAGCAGCAGCCGCAGGTGACGGGTGAGCGGGGCGGAGAGCATCCGCACCCGGTCGCCGTCCACGCGGGGGAAGTAGACCCGGTCCGCCTCGGCCCGGAGGGTCGGCGACACGGTGACCCAGCCGGCCGGGCCGCCGGTGACCGGCAGGCCGCCGAGCACGTGGTTGAGCACGGAGCGGTCGATCTCCGCGAAGGCCCGCGCCGTGTCGCCGTCGAACTCGACCTCGTCGAGCTGCGGGCCGTCCTCGTCCCAGTGGGCCAGGCCGACGGCGGTGAACTGGGAGAGCGGGCTGGTCCGCAGCAGCGCCCGGGTGGCGTACTGGATCAGTCCGCGCTCGGACTTGCGCAGCCTGCGGTCGGCGGCGCCGCCGACCGCGCTGTACCGGACGGCCGTGTCGTGCACCGTCGGGGCGAGCAGCGACACGGCCTTGCCGAAGGTGGGGCTGTCGAGCAGGCCGGCCAGGTTGCGCCGCTCCAGCTCGACGGCCTCGCCGTAGCGTTCGCGGACCCGCTCGGCGACGGCGGTGTACTCCCGGTGGAGTGCCAGCCAGGCGCTGGTCGCCTCCGGGAATCCGTCCGCCGTCGCGCCCGGGTCGCGCCCGTTGAAGATCGCCCGGCGCAGCGCGACCACCCCTCGCCGGCGCTCCGGGTCCTCGACGGTGCCGGCCAGGGCGTAGAGCTCGTCGCAGGCCAGCGGCTGCCAGGAGTCCCGCTGCTGCTTGATCAGCGCGAGGTGGGCGAGTGACCTGCGCAGGCCCTCGGTGGAGAGCCGGCGGGCGGGCAGCGGGTTGACCCGGAGCTGGACGGTGTCGGCGATGCCGCCGTCCGCGCGGGGCGGACCGGCGGGGTGGTCGGGGTGGTTCATGGCCATCCTCTCTGGGGACCGGTGGTGGGGCCGGTACGCCGCCGGCTCAGAAGCGGCGGGCGTTGCGGCGGAAGGTGACCCAGCAGAGGGCCAGGCCGCCGATCAGCCAGGCGGTGAGGACCAGCGCGATCCGTCCGTGCTCCCAGGCCCCGGCCGGTTCGGCGGCGGCGAAGGACTCGGGCAGGAAGGCGGAGCGGATCCCCTGGGTCATCCACTTGAGCGGGAAGAGCGAGGCGACGATCTGGACCGGCTTCGGCAGGGCGGTGATCACCCAGAACACTCCGGAGATGAACTGAAGGCCGATGTAGGGGAAGTTGACCAGCGCGGGGGCGTTGCGGGCGGACCGGGCCAGGGAGCCGATGGTGATGCCGATCAGCGCGGTGGAGACGGTGCCGAGCACGAAGACCCACAGGAAGGTGAACCAGTGCGCGGCGTCCTTCGGCAGCTGGAAGCCGAACATCGCGACGCCCAGGGCCAGGATGACGGTGACCTGGACCAGGGCCTGGGCCAGGATCAGCACGACCTTGCCGATGAAGTACGACACCAGCGGGAACGGCGTGCCGGAGAGCCGGCGCAGGGTGCCCTCGTGGCGGTCCACCGCGATGCCGATGCCCATCGTGCCGAGGGCCGAGGACATGATCGTCGAGCCGATCATGCCCGCCACGGTGACCTCGCGCATCTTGATGCCGGTCCCGGGCACGACCTGGTCGAAGAGGCTGCCGAAGATCACCAGCAGCATGATCGGCATCAGGATGCTGAAGACCATGGCCTCGCGGTTGCGGATCAGCAGCCGCACCTCGAACAGGCCGCGGGCCAGCCCCAGGCGGATCGGGGACGGGAGCGGCGCGCGCGCGGCGGACGCGGTCGCGCGGGCGACGGCGGGGGCGGGGGCGGCGATGGTCATCGGGCTTCTCCGATCATGGCGAGGTAGGTCTCCTCGAGGCTCGGGCGGTGCACCTGAAGGTCGGGGACGGCACCGGCGAACTCCCGCGACAGCTCCTCGATCAGCTGCGCGGGGTTGGTGGTCTCGCGGCGCTCGCGGCCGTTCGGGCCCTGCCAGGTGACGACGGTGCCGGCCTCGGCGCGGCCGCCGAAGCGCTCCGGGGTGTCGACCTCCACCAGCCGGCCCCCGGCCAGCACGCCGATGCGGTCGGCGAGCTGCTCGGCCTCGTCCAGGTAGTGGGTGGTCAGCAGGATGGTGGTGCCGTCGGCGGCGAGGTCGCGGATCAGCTGCCAGAACTGGCGGCGCGCCTCCGGGTCGAAGCCGGTGGTCGGCTCGTCCAGGAAAAGCAGCTCGGGGCGGCCGACGATGCCCAGGGCGACGTCCATCCGGCGGCGCTGGCCGCCGGAGAGGTCGCGCAGGGCCGCGTCCTTCTTCTCGGTGAGGCCGACGACCTCCAGCACCTCGTCGACGTCGCGCGGGTCCGGGTAGTACGACGCGAACTGGGCGAGCATCTCCCGCACCCGGGCGTCCGGCTGGTCCTGCGCGGTCTGCAGGACCACGCCGATCCGGGACCGCCAGCGGCGGTCGGCGCGGGCCGGGTCCTCGCCCAGCACCAGCACCTCGCCGCCGGAGCGGGGGCGCAGGCCCTCCAGCACCTCGACGGTGGTGGTCTTCCCGGCGCCGTTCGGGCCGAGCAGGGCGAACACCTCGCCGCGCGGGATCTCCAGGTCGACCCCGTCGACGGCCCGGTGGTCGCCGTAGCTGACCTGGAGGCCCCTCAGCACGATCGCCGGTGCGTCGTGGCTCATCTCATCTCCTCGTGTTCCCCGCTCCGGACGGCCGGGCGGTGTGGTGCGGCGGTGCTGTCCGCCGGTGGGCGGCCGGTGGGGCCGGGGTGACGGCCGGTCGGGCCGGCGCCGGATCGTGGCGGCCGGTCGGGCCGGCGCCGGATCGTGGCGGCCGGTCAGGCCAGGAACTTGGGGCGGACGTCCTCCAGGAACAGCCGCAGGCTGCGCTCCGCGACGTCGCCGGGCATCGCCCCGAAGTCGGCCTGGAGCAGGATGTGGTCGGCCTGCACGACGTCCTGGAACGCGGCGAGCTTCTCGGCGACGGTCGCCGCGGAGCCGACGACCGCGCCGCCCTCGGTGCGCAGCCGCTCCGGCGTGATCATCCCGACGTACTTCCCGACCTGGTCGTAGCCGGGGTACGCCTTGGAGGTGGCGCTGTTCCAGGACGAGGTGGCGCCGCCCCAGACCCGCAGGTACTCGGCGAGCAGCGGGTCCCCGAGGCGCTGCGCCTCGGCGTCGGTCTCGGCGGTGAACACCGGCAGGCTGGCGGCCACCCGCGGCTGCTGCCCGCTGCCGCCGTGGGTGCGCTCGAACGCGTCGCGGTAGAGCGCGACCTGCTCGCGGACGGCCTCCAGCGGGGTCAGCGAGGGGGTGATCAGCAGCCCGAGGCCGAGCTCGCCGATCCGGGTGAAGCTCTCCGCCGACCGCACCGCGGCGGCCCAGACGGGCGGGTGCGGGGTCTGGGTGGGCCGGGGCAGGATGGTGGCGTCCCGGTAGGAGAAGAACGGGGTGTCCTCGGTGACGTTCTCCTCGGTCCACAGGCGCAGCACCGCCTTGATGGTCGCCTCGAAGCGCTCCCGGCTGCTGTCCATGTCGACCCCGAAGGTCTCGAACTCGTACGGCAGGTAGGCGCGGGCGAAGCCGATGTCGAGCCGGCCGTGGCTGATCGCGTCCACCATCGCGGCGTACGAGGCCAGCTTCACCGGGTGGTGGAAGGCCGGCAGGACGCAGCCGGTCATCAGCCGGATGCTGGTGGTCTGCGCGGCGACGGCGGCCAGGAACCCGAGCGGGCTGGGACAGTAGCCGCCGTACGGGTGCAGGTAGTGCTCCGTCATCTTGACGTGGCTCATCCCGGCCTCGTCGGCGATCCGGGCCAGCGAGAGGACGTCGTCGAAGTACGCGGACGGCGACTTGGTGTCCGGCCCGGCGTCGGGGAGCAGCGAGATTCCGAAGTCCATGGGTTTCACTCCGTGGTGGTGGTGGCGGTGGTCGGGGCGGGCGCGGCGCGGCGGATGCGCTCCTCCCAGGTCTCGCCCAGGGCCAGGTCGGTGGCCTCGGCGAGGGCGAAGCAGAGGTAGTAGCGGTGCAGCGGAGTGACGTCCAGCAGCGGCAGCAGCTCGTAGAAGAAGTTGAGGAGGCTGCGGTAGGAGGCGAAGGACTCGTCCGGGTCGGTGGTGATCCCGTACTGCTCGGTCAGCGCGTGGAAGCGGGTCGGCGGCCGGGTGCTGCCGTCGGGGGCGGCGGGCGCGAAGCCGTCCAGGTAGGCGTTGCCGAGCCGGCCGGAGCGGACCAGCGCGTCCAGGTAGCCCCAGCCGTAGCGGAAGGCGGCGTGCCAGCCCGCGGTCTCCGGTCCCGGCCCGTCGGCGAGGTGGCGGCGCACCAGGGCGGTGAGGCGGCCGGAGTCCCGCTCGAAGCGGCGCCGGAACTCGGGGCGGTGGTCCTGCCCGGCGAGCGGCGAGGCGAGGAAGGCCTCGGCGTGCGAGCGGAAGGACATGGTGCCGAAGGGCAGCCGGCCGGGGTGGGTGCCGGCCAGGGTGGCCATCACCTCGGCGAGGTGGGCGAGCAGCGCCTCCTCGTCGCGGTGCTTGCGCAGCGCCGCGAGCAGCGGGTCGAGCAGGGCGCCCTGGACGGCGGTGCGGGCCTCGCGCAGGTCGGGCAGCCAGTCGGCGCCGGCCGCGTCGGAGGCGATCAGCACGGTGCCGGGGGTGCGGAGCGGCGGCGCGGTGCGGCCGGTCTGCTCCCACTCCTCCAGCCGGCGGGCCTGGCGGAGGTAGTCGGCCTCGGTGGGGCCGTCGAGCGGGGTGCCGGCCAGCGCGGCCTCGGCCCGGGCGGACCAGCCGGAGACGTCCAGCGGGCGGCCGCTCTCGGGCCGCACGACGACCTCGTAGTGGGGCCCGCCGCGCCAGCCGCGGCGCAGGTGGACGGCGCGCAGCCGGTGGTCGCGGCGCAGTCCGGTGGCGAGCGGGCCGAGCACGTCGGCGACGTAGGCGCGGGGCTGTTCGGGACGGCCGTGGATCCGGATCACCAGCGGGTCCGTGGTGGTGGTCATACGGGTCTCCTTGACGGGCGTCGGGTTCGGCACGGCGGCTGGTCCGCTGTCAGCAGCAGCAGGTGGCGGAGGAGGACGAGGAGCAGCAGAACCAGCCGCCCCAGTTGGAGGCGCCCATCTCGGGCAGGGCGATCGCGTCGCCCAGCTCCAGGACGGACAGCTCCTCGATCTCCAGCTCGGTGGGGTCGGCCGGCGACTCGGTACGTGCGGCCCGGTGGTACTCGGTCATGGCTCCTCGCGAAGGTTCGGCGACTGGGGTTGGGGTGGGGCCCGATGCGGCTCGGGGTGGTGCTCGTTAGGGTGCGCGGGGGCGGTGCTCGTTGCGGTGGGCGCGGGGTTGTGCTCGGGGTGGCGCCCGGGTCGGTGCCCGGTGGCGCGGGGCCCCGCGGGTGCCCGGTGGTCCGGAACACCCGCGGGACAGTGCCTGGCGCGCCGCTCCGCGGTCGCGGCCGCGCGCCGGTGTGCGTACCGCTCGGTCAGCAGCAGCAGGTGGACGAGGAGGACGAGCAGCACATGGTGCCGCCGCTCGAAGCGCCCATCTCCGGCAGGGCGGCGGCGTCGCCGACCTCCAGCACCGACAGCTCCTCGACGTCGACCGCCGGAACCTCGACCTGCTCGGCCTGCGGGGTGTTCACGGACTCGCTCATCTGTGGATCTCCATGTGATCTCATCGCTTCGTTCCCGGAGCGGGCCCGTTCGGGCCGTGTTCCGGACTCCGCACGGCGGACGCCGGCGGAGGGTGGCCGGCCAGGAAGCGCCGGCGCTCACCCCTGACGGGGGAGGTCTGTGGGAGGGATCGGCCGATCCCGGGGAACGGGCCGCGCGGCGGCCCGTCGTCCGGCCGGCCGGTGTCGTCCGGACGACCGGTGGCACGGGCACCCGGTGGACTGCACGGGCACCCGGTCGGCTACGCGGGCGTCCGGTCGGACAGTTCGGCGACCAGCAGGACGCCGGTGTCCAGGCCGTCCAGCTGCGCGGCCATGTCGAGCAACTCCTGGTCGTGCACCCGCGGCCAGTGCACCGCGAAGCCGTGGGCGGCCGCGGCCTGCGCCAGACCGCAGCGCAGCCCGTCCACCACCGCCCGGCCGGTCCGCGGGTCGCCGGCGAGCGCGCACCAGAACGACCCGTCCGACTGTCCGGCCGGCGTACCGAGGGCGGCCGCGAAGGCCTCGGCGAAGGCGTGGCCGCGGTACGTCCTGCCGCCGAGCGGGAGCAGGACCCGGCCGTACCGGCCCGCCGTCCGTTCCAGCGCGAACCAGCGGCCCTCCGCGAGCGGCGGCCCGACCCGCTCGGCGAGCTCCGGCAGCAGCACGGCGCAGCCGCGCGCGTACCCGCCCGGCGGGACGGACGCCGGACCGGCCGGCGTCCCGGCGGCGGTCATGCCGCCGCCGCCGTACGGTGGCCCGCCCAGAGCTCGATCAGCACGCTGAGCAGGAAGACCTCCTGCTCGGGGCCGAAGCCCAGCCGGTTGAGCGTCATGTGCAGGTGCGAGGCGAGGATCTCCGGCGGGCTGGAACTCAGCGTCCCGGCCCGGGCGGCGTCCCGCCAGACGTCCATGGCGGCGCCCAGCCGATGCGCCCACCGGTCGGCGGCCCGGCCGGCACCGGGCAGGGCGCCCGGCCCGCCCGGGAAGCGTTCGGCGAGCAGCCCCGCGGAGCGCAGCGACGCCTCGCGGGCGGCGAGCGGGTTCATGTCCGGGTGCTCGGCGCGCCCGGCCCAGGTCAGCCAGGAGGTGCGCAGTCCGCGCAGGAACCGCTCCTGGGAGACCTCGTCCGGGTCGGCCGCGCGGACCGCCGCCGCGATCGCGAGCAGGGCGAAGGAGACCCGGGCGTTCCAGTTCGGACGGGTCCGCAGGACAGCCGTCACCAGCTCGCTGCTGTCGCCGAACAGCGACTCGCTGAGCCCCAGCAGGGCGGGCCCGCCGTAGCGGTCCGTCTCCGGGGTGTACGACTCGCGGTGCACCCCGCCCGGTCGCAGCTCGGCCAGCGGCAGTGCCTCGAAGCCGTCCGCGCCGCCCTCGCCGGCCTTGGCGATCGGGCCGGTGCTCCGGTGGTACTGCTCGGTGCTCATCCGCTCGCCGTCCGGGATGCCGGCGTTGACCGGGGCCAGCCGTTCGGCGAGCGCCGCCGTGACGCCGGGCTCGGCCGACTCGTCCAGGCCGGCGAGCCGCAGCCGCAGGTGCGGCCCGTGCTGCCAGTACCGGATGAAGAACCAGCCGGTGATCGCGCCGTCGGCCCGCAGCCCGCGCACCACCGGTTCGACCACGTCCAGCAGGACGGTGTCCACCAGCGCCGGGACGGCGGAGTCGAGGTGGAGGTGCCAGCAGCTCCAGCGGGGTCTGTTGTCCGGGGTGCCGGTCATGACCGCAGGTCCAGCATCGGCTCGCGGAACCGGCCGGTGCCGCAGACCACCTGGAAGACGGCGGTCTGGTCGCGGTCCAGCTCCAGCGTGCGGGCGATCCGCACCTCGTCGAAGGCGCGGGCCGGCCGGGCGTACATGCCGTACGCCGCGGCGCCGAGCACCAGGCCGTGTGCCGACCAGCCGCAGGCGTACTGCAGCAGCTTCCACGCGCTCGGCCCGAACTCGGCGAACAGCGCGCGCAGGTCGGCGGTGAAGGTCCAGACGAAGGTGGCGTGCCGCACCGAGCAGTCGTTGCCGCCGCTCAGCGGGTACCCGAACTGGGCGTCCAGGGCGGCGTGCACGCCGGGCCGGGCGAGGTGCCCGGTGAGCCGGTCGTCCTCGACGCGGTGGATGCCGTCCGGCAGCCCCTCGACGTCCTGGGCGCAGAGGGTGAGCCGCACGTGCCGGGCGACGGCGGCGAGCAGCGGGGACGGCGGCGGCGCACAGGCCAGCGCCAGGCTGTCGGCGACGGCCGCGTACGGCTGGGGCGCCCGGACGCCGGAGAAGCCGCCGACCCCCTCGGGGGTGCGCCCGGCCGTGCGGTTCCAGAGCACCTCGGCCCAGGTCAGGCCGTTGCCCTCGACCGGGTACGGGCCGGTGCCGGTGGTCCCGGCCGCCGGGGCGGGCGCGCCGGACGGCCTGGTCAGCCGGTCGATCCGCAGCACCCGGTCCAGTGCCGGGTCGCCGGTGGGCGCCGGCCGGTCGGTGCCGGGACGCCAGCGCGGGGTCGCGCCGTCCAGCCGGACCGCGACCGGGTAGGCCCAGCCCTCGGCGGGCCGGACGCCGATCCGCTCGGCCAGGCCCTCGGGGTCGGGGGTCGGCAGTTCCAGCTCCGCCCGGACCCCGAACAGCTGGGCCGCGAGGTAGAGGCTGCGCAGGTTGTGACCGATTTCGAGGTCCACCAGCGGGCCGCGCAGCAGCGCGTACTGCGGCGGCAGGTCGGTGTGCCGCCCGGCCAGCACCACGGTGGTGCCCTGCTCGCCGGCGGCGGCAGGGGTGCCCTCGACGTCCAGGAGCGCGTGGCGCTGGACGTCCAGGTAGCGGGTGGCGCCGTCCTGCAGCAGGTAGGGGCGGACCGGGAACTTGCTGCGGACCGACGGCACGACGCGGTGGTCGTTGAAGGAGTTCGACGGCTCCCGGCGCTGCAGGCCGAACGCGGTGACCAGCAGGTGGTCGAGGGTCTCCTCACCGGCCGCCGGCCCGTCCTCCGGCCGCAGGGCGGCGGGGAAGGGGGTGCGGCGCAGCAGCCGGGAGGTGCCGAGGGCCAGCGGGCGGCCGGCGTCGGGGCGAACCCCTGCGGGGAGCTGCCCGCTGGTGGTGCCGATCGAGGGGTCGATCTGCGGGCCCGGGGCGACGAAGGCCTTGCCGGCGCCCTGTTCGAAGGCGAAGCGGCGCAGTTCCCGCAGCTCGTCGGTGCCGTGCGGGGTCGTGCTGCCGTGCGGGGCGGAGGCGCCGTGCGGGATCGTGGTGCCGTGCAGGGCGTCGGTGCCGTGCGGGGTCGTGCTGCGGCGTGGTCCGGCGGTGCCGGGCAGCGTGCCGCGTTCGAGCATCAGGCTCATCGGTCCTCCTCTCACGGGAACGGGTGGGGGTCGAGCGGAAGGTCGTCGGCGGTGACCGGGCGGCCGTCGACCAGGAGGCCGTCGGTCAACCGGGTGAGGCCGAGCAGCCGCTGGTTGGCGTGGCCGAAGGTCATCGGCAGCGTGCCGGGGACGATCACCTTGGCGGCGGCCAGTCCCAGGTCGCGGTGGTCCCGGGTGGACTGGTCGACGACGATCGCGGTGTCCAGTCCGGCGTCGGCGTACAGGCCGAGCACGGTCTCCAGCGAGGCCCGGACGTCGGGCTGCGCACCGGCCGCCGGACGCAGGGCGTCGGGCCAGCCGGGGAAGGCCTCGTCCAGCCGCACGACCGGCCCGCCCAGCACCTCGGTGACGCGGGGCAGCAGCTCGGGCCGCTTGTAGAGCTGGTAGTGGTCGTCGAGGACGCGCACCTCGAACGGGTCGGTGATCATCCGCTCCACCGCCGCCGGGTCGAACGGCACCCGCTCGTGGACCAGTTGCGCCAGTTCCCACAGGCCCGCCTCGACCGCGGCCTCCGGGTCCGGATGGGTGCCGGCCGCGGAGTAGCTGGCGGGGAACAGCCCGTCCCGGTGGACGGCCAGCACCCACACCGACGGCAGCGGGATGTCCTGGCTCGCCGCCAGCAGGTGCACGTCGTAGCCGCGCGAGCGGATCAGGCCGATCAGCTCCCGGCTGCGCTCCCGGCGCACCGACGCGGGGTCGATGGCCGGCAGCGGGCGGCGCCGGTGCCAGGCGAGCAGGAACGCGTCGCGCTCGGTGACCTCGAAGAGGGCGTGCAGCGCCGCCTCCTCCAGGCTCGCGCCGAGCGCGCAGCCGCTGGAGGACTCCAGGAAGTGGATCTTCTTGTCGCCCTCCCGCTCCAGCCGGTACTGGTAGAAGCCGACCTCGGCCGGGACCAGCACCGGCTCGCCGGTGGGGATGCGGTGGCCCCAGACCCAGTCGGTCGGGGCGTCCGGCGCGTACGGCAGCACGCGGCAGGAGGGGTGGGCGAGCTGTCGGGCGGTGTGCCCGCCCAGCGCGGCCGGGTCCAGGGCGGGAAGGCCGATGCCCTGGTAGGGCAGGTCCCTGACGACCCGTCCCGTCCCGTACGGGAACCCGCCGATCCGCTCGTACATCTCCAGGATGGCGACGGGGTCGCTCTCCCGGTAGGTGACGCCGCGGCCGTGGCCCGAGCCGACCGGCCCGCCCGGCATCACGGCGTTGCTCATCGCGAACGGGGCCTGGGTCTCCCGCTGCACCCCGACGAAGGGGCCGAAGCGGGCGTCGACGGTCCGCCGGTGCAGCTCGTCGGCGGGCATCGGCAGGCCGGGGCGCTCGCGCAGCGGCAGCGGCGACGGCGACGGGCGGTCGGCGAGCACCAGCGGCTCCGGCGTCCGCACGGGCGGCGCGTCGGTGCGGTCGTGCGGCATTCCGGCGTCCCCGCAGACCGGGCAGGCGTGGTACCGGGTGATCCGGTGCCGGCGCAGCCCGCCCGGGCGGACGGACAGCAACTCGCCCGGGGCCAGGGGGGTTCCGGCGGCCAGCGCGGCCCGGGCCAGCAGCGGGAGCAGCGGTGACGCACCGGTGCCGGAGCGCCGGGCACGCCACTCGCGGACGATCGGGTGGCCGTGGGCGATCGGTGCGGCGAGCCGCTCACGCGCCTCGGCGCAGCCCGCGCAGGAGGGCGCGGGCCCGGCCGGGTCCCACAGCGGGCCGATCTGCACCTCGTCCGGGAAGACCCGGACGGAGAGCAGCGGCACCCCGGCGTCGCGGGCCGCCGTCCAGGCGGCGCGCTCCGCCTCGGTGTCCCAGCCGTCGGACACGCTGGGGCGGGCGCCGTGCAGGTCGGCGAACTCCTGCCAGACGGTGGACGGTTCGGCGATCGTCAGGACAGCCATACCGGCCCCCAGCACAGCTTCTGCTCCCCGGCCAGCGGGTCGGCGACGACGCGGACCCCGAGCGGACGCACCCCGTGCGCGTGGCAGTACGCCTCGACGTCCTCGGCCAGCGCGTTCAGTTGCGGCCCGGTCAGCAGGTCGATCAGGTCGGTCGCGGGTGCCGGGTCGACGGTGCCGGGGTGGCCGGCCTGCTCGGCCCGGCGGGCACCGTGGGCCGCGGCCAGCGCCAGGCCGGCCGCCCGGTCGGTGCCGTCGCCCCAGGCGGAGCCCAGCACCGCGCCGGTACGGGCGTCCGCGACGGTGACGGTGCACCAGGGGCCGGCGAGTCCGGCGGGGCGGACGAGCGTCAGCGTGACCGGCTGGTCCTCGTACTCCTCCAGGGTGCGCCAGAACCGCAGGGTGTCGTGGTCGGTGATGTCGTCCCAGCCCAGCACGGTGGCCGGCGCCGCGGCGGAGCGTGCCAGGATCCGCAGGACACCGTCCAGCAGCCAGCGCGCCTCGGTGGTTCCGGCGGCCGACACCGAACGCTCCAGCAGGCGGATGCCGGGCGGGTACGGGGCGGCGGCCAGGACGCGCAGCCCGGCGAGGATCGCCTGGACGGCGGCGGAGCCGTGGTCGATGCCGCGGCGGACGAGCGGTCCGCCGAAGTCGGGGGTGAGGCCGTCGAGAACGGCCAGGGCGGACGGGAGCTGCGGCAGGTCGTCGGGGGCGATCCAGCGGAACGGGCCGGTCCAGGGTGCGAACAGCGGCAGCGCGTCGGTGAGCACCTCCTCGGTCACAACCGGCCCGAGCCCGGACGGGTCGGCGTCGCCGAGGCTGCGGATGCCGCTCCACTCGGCCTGGCCGGACCCGGCCAGCACGGCCTCGTCGGTCTCCAGCGCGGGGCCGTGCACCACCGAGACGGAGTTCTCGGGCGTGCCGAGGCCGATGTGGTGGAACGCCCGGTGGGCGGCGAGCGCACCGGCCATGATGGCGCCGGTGGGCGACGGCACGGTCCGGGGCTGGTCGCCCTGCCGGATCACCGCACGCTCGACCAGGCCTTCGTGCAGTCCGGGCGCCTCGCCCGCCGTCCGCAGCGGGCCGACGACCTGGGGACCGCCGGCCTGCGACGCGTCCGCGGTGGTCACCGGGACGATCGCGGCGCCCGGCGCGAGTTCGGCGGTCGCGTCGCCCGACGGGGCGGCGTCCACGACCACCGCGACACAGGCACCGGACAGCAGTCCGGCGGCCTCGGCGGCGGAGGCGGGCAGGACGACGCGGTCGAGCTCGGGGTCGAGCAGCAGCAGCTCGGACGGGTCCGGGGCGCTGCCGTCCGTACCGGCCAGGACGACGCTGCCGAAGCCGGCCGCGGCCAGGCCGCGGGCCGCCGACTCGGCGGCGGGACCCCGGCCGAGGACGGCCGCCCGGCCCTCGCGCACCCGGCGGAAGGCGGTGTACGGCTCGTCGCTGCGGGTCTCCAGGTAGGCGAGCGAGTCGCCGTAGGCGGCGCGCTCCTCCGGTCCCGGGTCCGGGGTGTCCAGCCGGTCGAGGTCGAACAGCAGCTCGCGGACGAGGAGCTGGCCGGCCACCCAGCGCACGACGTCGCGGGCCTTCTCGGCGCCGGCCGCCGCGACCAGTTCGTCCTCGGTGGCGCCGCGGTCCAGCAGCGGGGTCAGCCGGTCGACCAGCTGGAACAGACTCGCCGGGCCGGCCAGCAGGAACGCCCCCTTGGCGGCGGAGACGTACACGCCCTTGCTGACCGGTGCGTAGTGCACTCCGGGGCGGGATCGCACACCGCGGAGCGGCAGCGGGGAAGGTGCGGCAGACATGGGTCCTCGATCGCGGGTCGGATCAGGCGGATCGGCTCGGGTCAGGTCGGGCAGGGCTCCGGCGGTGCGGTCACTCCCAGCGGAGGTCGTTGTGGCCGTCGTCCTTGCCCGACTTCTTCAGGGCCGGCTTCGGGACGAGGTGCAGCGGGTCGGTGTCCGCCCCGGCCGCCTGCACGGTGACGGCGGCGGCAGCGGCGGCGGTGGCGGTCGCGGTGGCGGCGGACGCCGGACCGGCCATGACCACGGTGGCGAGAGCGGTCAGAACGAAGCAGGAAGCAAGGCGCTTGCGCATGGTGTTTTCCCCCGTTGTGTCGATCGCCGGGTCACGGCGTCGTACGTCCCCTCGGGCCCCTCCGCCGTTTCCGGCCCGGAGCCGCACCTGCTTTCCGGTGCAGCTCCACAGTGGCCCGCCGGTTGGGGGGATCTCCACCTGGCGCCCCTGTCATAAAGTTGCAACGCAGCGAAAGCACTATGATCAAACGGGGGCAATCATGGTCGAATCGGACATCCTTCCAGCACTTTCAGGCCGTCTCGACGAGACGGCGGCAAGGGTGTTCACCTGGGCGGTCCGGCGCGGCCGGCTCGACGACCGGGCGGCCGAGGAGCTCGGCCTGACCTCCGGCCAACTGGAGCGGGCGACCGCCGCCCTGTCCGCGCTCCACCTGCTGCGCCCCGCCCCCGACGGCTCCCCGGAACTGATCGCCACCAACCCCGAGCTCGCCGCCGCCGAACTGATCGGCCCCATCAACGCCGAGCTGCAGGCACGCCAGCAGCAGGCCGCCCAGGTCCGGACCGAGCTGCTCGGGCTGGTGCCCTTCTACTACGAGATGAGACGCGAGCGCAGCAGCGCCGAGGCCATCGACGTCATGGAGAACCCCGACGACGTCCGCGCCATGTTCCAGGAGCTGGCCGGAAACTGCCGTACGGAGGTGTTCAGCGCGCACCCGGGCATCGGCTCGGTCGAGGGCCTGACGGACGCGCTCACCCGCAACCTCGAACTGCTCGAACGCGGCGTACGGATGCGGGCGCTGTACCAGCACACCGTCCGCGTCAACCCGGCCATGCAGCACTACGCCAGCCGACTCACCGCCTCCGGATGCGAGTTGCGCACCGACAACGAGATCGTCGACCGGGTCGTCATCGTGGACCGGGAGGTGGCGTTCATCCCCCGGACGGGGATCGGCGCGCCCAGCGGCGCCGTCATGGTGCGCGAGCCCGCCCTGGTCGACTACCTCTACCGTTCGCTGGAACAGTGCTGGAGCCGGGCCCTGCCGTTCGACCAGGAGGAGACCCGCAGCGTGGTCGCGGGCTACGGCGAGGCCGGCGCGGCGATCAAGCGCTCCATCGCCCGGATGCTCGCCGACGGCAGCACCGACGAGCAGGCCGCCCGGCGCCTGGGCATGTCCGTCCGCACCTGCCGTCGGCACATCGCCGAGCTCATGGACAGCCTGGGCGCGGACAGCCGCTTCCAGGCCGGCGTCCTCGCCGAACGGTCGGGCTTCGTCACCGCGTCGGCCGCCTGAGCGGACCGCCGTCCGCCGCGCCCACCGCCCGGCCGGCCCGCACCCCGGCCACCGTCACAGCAGGGCGTAGAGCGCCGAGGCGTCGTCGTGCGCCTTGCCGCGCGGCCATCGCTCGCAGGTGACGTCCGTCCGCTCGACCGCCCGCACCTGGGCGATCAGCTCACCCGGCCCGGACTCGGCGAGCAGCCGCAGCGCGTCCGCCCAGCTGCCGAGGCCGAACCGCTCGGTGTAGCGCGAGGCGCCGTCGGTCAGGGCGGCCACCGCGCGCAGCCGTTCCAGGCCGACGAAGCCGGTCTCGGCGTGCCCCGCCGCCTTCGGGCTGGCGGCGGCGATCCACGGGCCGGCGCCGCTGTTCCGGGCGGCCCGGACGGCCCGCGCGTACTCCAGGTGCAGCGCGGCCCGCTCGGCCGAGCCGGGCACCGTCGACCAGACCTGCCGGCGCAGCTCCTCCCCGCCGGGGAAGCGCTGGTTGTCGCCGATCACCTTCGGCGGGCCGTCCCTGAACTCCAGCACCAGCAACGAGTCGCCGAGCACCAGGTACTCCAGCGCGGCGCCGTGCCGGCGGGCCGCGACCACCATGGCGGCCGGCGTGTTGGGGTGGGCCAGGTCGCAACGGCCGCCGTGCAGCGCCGCGGTCTCCACGATGGCGTCGGCCAGGCACTCCGCGATCGAGCGGTCGGCGCGGTCGGTCAGTCTGGCCAGCAGGTGCACCCCCAACCGTCGTACGTACCACGGGGTGCCGTGGCGGCACCCGGACTCCAGGCCGGTCGGTGAGCTCGAACCGTCGAGCAGTACGAGCGCCTCCGGCGAGGCCGCCGCGAAGTCCTCGCTGTCGCGGTCCGGCCGCCGTGCTTCCCCTGCCAGCTGTACCTGCATCCCGACAGTGTGGCCGCCGCCCGGGGCGCAGGCCCAGACCCGTGCACGCGGCGCGCGGTCGCGCCCGGTGGCAGCAGGGGCATTCCGGCCATACCGTCGGATACCGAGTGGACGATTCGGCCGATCACGGCCCGCCGGGTTTGGACTCCCCCACGAGGGGCCCGGCGGACCGGACGTGACGAGGAGCGGCAAATGGAATGGTGGCAGTTCGTCGTGCTGGTGGTCGCCTCGCTCGGCTTTCCGATCGCCGCACTGCTCTTCCTGATCGGCGGACCGCGCTTCCCGGACGAGCCGCGCGACGGCCGGTGACGGCCGGCGAGGGCCGGTAAGGGCCGGTAAGGGCCGGACCCACCCCGGTTCAGCGGGCGGGCGGCGCCCAGGCCGGGTCACGGCCGAGCAGGGCGAGCGCGCGGTCGAACGGCCCTGCGCCGTCGGCCGCTTCATGGCGCTCCCGGAAGGCACGTCCCGGCGCCCGGTCCGCGGGTCCGGCCGGCACCAGCCCGGCGGCGTCGAGCAGCGCGGCCGCCAGCGGCTCGTCCCGGTCCACCGCCGCGGCCGTCCCGGCCGGCACGCCCAGGGCGGCCGCGACGTCCCAGGTGTGCACCAGGGTGTCCAGCAACTGGAAGCCGATCGCGTGGCGCAGCCGGAACGGCTCGCCGTCACGGATCTCCGGGAGCCGGAGCCGCGGTTCAGCGGCTCCGGCGGACGCGGAGGTGAAGGCCGCCGTCAGCTCCTCCGCCGAACGGCGGAACGCGCCCGCCGGATCGCCGTGGACCGGGACGTCCCGGAAGAGCGCCGGGTCCGGCGCGGCCCCGCGGGCGGCAGCGGCGAAGCCCCGCTGTTGGCCGACCATGTGTTCCAGCAGCCGGCGGAGGTCCCAGCCGGAGCACGGCGTCGGCAGCACCAGCTGTTCGGGCTGGACGGTGCCGATCACGCCCGCCGCCAGCTCCAGGGCGCGGGTGTGCAGTTCGAGCGGGCTCATCGGTCTCCCTGTCGGTGCTGACGGGTCTGCCTGGGTGCGGGGTCGAACTCGCGAGGATATTAGCACGACCGTTCGTGCAGTTTTATGGGCGCGGAACACCCGGCGGGCACGCCGGGGAACCTGCGCGGATCAGGCGAGCACGGGAGTCTGCGGATCGGCCGCCTCCGCCCGGAGCAGGCGCAGCAGCGTGCGGCCGGCCCGCTCGTACGGGCCGTCCTCGCCGAACAGCACGGCCTGCGAGTTGGCCGTCTCCAGCACCGCGACCAGGACGAACACCAGGTCCTCCAGGTCCGCTCCGGCGCGCAGCCCGCCCGTCGCCGCGGCGTCCCGCAGCGCGCCCAACAGCACGCCGTGCCACTCCCGCGCGCAGTCCGCCAGGGCATCGCGCAGCGGGCCGGGGCGGGCGTCGAACTCGGCGGTGACCTCGGTGAAGAAGCAGCCACCGGGGAAGACCCGGGCCCGCGAGTAGGCGAGCCAGCTCTCGCACAGCTGCCGGACCCGGCCCAGACCGGTACTGCCGGTGTCCTCCACCGGGGCGATCACGGCGTCGTAGAAGATCCGCCGGGCGGCCCGGACGGTGGCCAGCTGCAGCTCCTCCTTGGAGCCGAAGCCCGCGAACACACCGCTCTTGCTCAGCCCGAGGTCGCCCGCCAGCCGCCCGATCGAGAGCGCGTCCAGCCCCTCCACCGAGGCGATCCCGACCGCGCGCCGCAGCACCGCGCGACGGGTCTCCTCACCGCGCTGCACCCGTCCGTCGGTGCGTCCGGTCGTGACAGAACCGGCCACGGTCCCTCCACCTCAGCTGTCGGTCGGCACGGGAGACCCGTCGGGCAGGAGCGCCGCCGGGCGGCCCACCGAGGTGAGCCGCCCGTGGCGCCTTCGTCCTGCCAGGGTATAGCGGGTGGTACTCCGCGCCCGGCCCCGTGCTCACCCGGTGCGGCTCACCGCGACACGCCGAGGGCGGGCGCCCGCAGGGCCAGCCGGGCCGGCAGCGTGGTGGCGGCCAGCGCCAGCACCGCGGCCAGCGCGAGCACCCCGGCGTAGCCGGCCCACCCCCAGGCCACCCCGGCCGCGCCGGTCATGCCGACGCTGAAGGCGGTGAGCACCGCGAACGCGATCGCCGAGCCGGTCACCACGCCGGTGGCCACCACGGCCGCCGCCTCCAGCCGCAGCATCCCGAGGATCTGCCGCCGGGTGGTTCCGGTCAGCCGGAGCAGCGCGAACTCCCGCCGCCGGTCGGCGGTGGCCATCGCCAGGGTGTTCACCACCGAGATCGCGGTGAAGCCGAGCACCAGGGCCATCCCGAGGTAGTTGGCCGCGGCGCCGTTCTGCCGGGCCTCGGCCGCGATCTCCCCGGACTGCGCCCGGTCGAGCACCCGCACCCCGGGGAAGCCCGCCACCGCCGCGGTCAGCCGCTCCCGGGTGACCCGGTCGTCCGCGGCCACCAGGACGGCGGCGGCGAGCGGGTTGTCGACGTGCCGGACGAGCAGCGCATGGGAGACGGTGAGGTCGCCGAAGCCCAGCCCGCGGGCGTACACGGCCCGGACGGTCAGCGTGGCGGGGGTGCCGTCGCCGAGGACCATCCGCACGGTGGAGCCGGGGCGCACCCCGAGGGCGCCGGCCGCCGTCGTGCTGACCGCGAGGTCGCCGTCGCCGAAACCGGCCAGCGTGCCCGCCGTCACCGCCGGGTCCCAACCCGCCGTCAGGCCCTCCGGAGTCACGCCCTGGACGCCGTACTTCTCCAGGTCGATCCGGACCGAGCTGCGCAGCACCTCGGTCACCGCGGTCACCCCGGGCACCGCCCGGACCGCCTGGGCGGCCTGGCCGGGCACGCCCGGCGCGCTCGCGGCCAGCGTCCACGGGGCCCGGACGCCGTCCTCGGCCTGCCGGGCGGCCGCGCCGCCGAGCGTGGACTGGGTGAAGAGCACCGTGCAGACCATCGCGGTCAGCAGGGCCAGCGGCGCGGCGGCGGCGCCGAGCCGGCGGGACTCGGCCCGCAGGTTGGCGGCGGCCAGGTGGCCGCTGACCGGGAAGACCCGCAGCACCCCGCCGGCCAGCGCGGAGGCCACCCGGGCCAGCACCGGGCCGAGCAGCGACACCGCGACCGCCAGCACCACCACGGCGGCGAAGGTGACCGGGGTGGCGGCCTTCTCGGTGTCCAGTGCGGCGAGGACGGCGACCAGGACGATGCCGCCGGCCAGGGCCAGCACGCCCGCGACGGTCCGGGCCCACCCGGCGCCGGGCACCTCGACGGCGGCCTCGGAGAGCGCCTGGCCGGGCCGGATCCGGGAGGTGCGGCGGGCCGAGATCCGGGCGGCGGCCCAGCCGGCCAGCAGGGTCGCGAGCACCGCGGCGAACACCGGGAAGACGCTCAGCGTGTGGTGCAGGGTGTCCGGCACCGCACCGAGGTCGACGAAGCCGTCGTACAGCAGCCCTCCGGCGGGCAGGCCGGCCAGCGCGCCCAGCACCCCGGCGGCCAGGCCGAGCAGCAGCGCCTCGCCGCCGATCAGCCGGCGCACCTGCTTCGGCGTCGCGGCCACCGCGCGCAGCAGGGCGATCTCCCGGGCCCGCTGCTGGATCAGCAGGGCGAAGGTGCCGCTGACCACCAGGACCGCCACCAGCAGGGCGGTGCCGCCGATCGCGGCCCCCATGCTGACCAGCTTGATCCGGGCACCGGCGGCGTCCGGGAACTCGGCCTGTCCGCGGTCGGCGCCGCGGTGGACGACGGCGTGGTCGGCGGCCAGCACCGGGGCCAGCGCGCCGGCCAGCTTCGCCGGGTCGGTGCCGGGCGCGGGCAGCACGGCGATCGCGGACACCTGCCCGGGCCGGCCGGCCAGCCGCTCGGCCTCGGCCGGGTGGAAGAACAGCGCGCTCTGCTCGGTGAGTTCGACGCCCCGGGCGGCGGCGATGCCGGAGATCCGGTATCCGGCGGGTGCCTGCGTGGAACGGACCGTCAGCCGGTCGCCGACGTGCAGCCCGGCCCGGGCGGCCAGGCCCGCGTCCACCACCAGCTCGTCGGCGGCGCCCGGTGCCCGGCCCTCCGCCAGGGTGAACGGGGTCAGCTCGGCGGAGGCCCAGGAGTGCCCGTACCCGGGGAGCCGGTCGGCGGCCACCGGCTGGGCGGGGAAGGTGAGTTCGGGCACCGCGGCGCGGACGCCCGGCACCGCCGCGATCCGCCCGGCGAGCCCGGCGGGCAGCCAGGCCCGCTCGGCGAGCGGCTTGGCCTTCTCCTTGGTCTTGGTCTTCCCGTTGCCCTTGTCCTGGACGGTCGTCCGGTGCACCTGCTGGTCGCCGGCCACCACGAGGGGCGCGCCCGCGTACCGCTCGGTGCGGATCTCGCCGCGCAGGCCGGTCTCCAGCAGGGTGCCGCAGGCGGTGACGGTCAGTGCGGCGAAGAACAGTGCGCAGAAGGCGCCCACGAAGCTCGACCGGCGGGCGCGCAGGCTCTGGAGTGCGTAGGAGAGCAGCATCAGGCCCGCCCTCCCCGGCGCGTCGGGGCGGGGACCGCCCGGCGGAGCGGGCGGTCGGGGCTGGGGATTCGGGGCGGCTTCGGCATGGCTTCACCCTCCCGCGCGGGCGGGTGCGGGCGCAGTGCGGCGGTCCGGCCGATCCGGGCGGGGGTTAACCCCCCAACGCCTGCTCCAGGAAGGCGGCCCGGGCCAGCAGTTGCTCGTCCGCGCCGGCCGCGCCGACCACCTGGAGGCCCAGCGGCAGACCGGCCGCCGTGCCGGCCGGCAGGCTGAGGGCGGGCAGGCCGAAGTAGCTCCAGGGCAGGGACATCACCGGGTCGCCGGTGCTGCCGAGCCCGGCCGGGGCGGGGCCGGTCGCCGCGGGGGCCAGCACGAGGTCCGCCCCGGAGGCGGCCCAGGCGTCGGCGAGCCGGGCGCGGGCGTGCTCGCGGACGCGCAGCGCCGTGTCGTGGTCCTCCGGCCGGACGGCCTGGCCGCGCCGGATCCCGGAGGCGGTCTCGGGCCGGTAGAGGGCGCCGAAGCGCTCGAACCAGTCGGCGTGGGTCCGGGCCTGCTCGAAGCGGTTGATCGTCTGGAACTGCCGCAGCAGTTCACCGACGTCGGGCAGCAGCTCGACCTGGCGGACGGTCAGCCCGGCGGCGGCCAGCCGGGACAGCTGCCGCTCGAAGGCCTGCCGCGCCTCCGGCCGGGCGCGCTCCAGGTACGGTCCGGCCGGTACGCCGAGGACGGGCGGCGCCGCGGCCGCGGCCTCCGCGGCGACGTCGGGGCGCCAGCCGTCACAGAGCAGCGGTGCGGCCAGCGCCGCGCCCGCCAGGTCGGCGGTGAACAGGCCCGGGGTGTCGAAGCTCGGCGCGTTCGGGATCACCCCGGCGAGCGGGATCCGCCCGTGCGTCGACCGGAAGCCGACCACCCCGCAGTAGGCGGCGGGCCGGATCACCGAACCGCCGGTCTGGGTGCCGACCGCCAGCGGCACCAGCCCGGCCGCGACCGCCGCCACCGAGCCGCTGCTGGAGCCGCCCGGGGTGTGCCCGGGGTGGTGCGGGTTCCGGGTGGGCCCGGGGGCGCTGCCCGCGAACTCGGCGGTGACGGTCTTGCCCGCCACCAGCGCGCCGGCGGCCCGCAGCCGGTCCACCACGGCGGCCTGCGGGCCGGCCAGCACGCCCGGCGGCAGGGCGGAGCCGGCGTGCGTGGGCAGGCCGTCGACGTGCACGATGTCCTTGATCCCGACCGCCACCCCGTACAGCGGCGGCGCGGTGGCCGGGTCGGGGTGCCGCGCGGCCAGTGCCCGGGCCTCGGCGTGCAGGCGCTCCGGCCGGCCGGGCTCGGGCACGAAGGCGTGCAGCAGCGGGTCGAGCTGCTCGATCCGGGCGCAGAGCCGGTCGACGTGGGCGGACAGGCCGGGCCCGCCCGACCGGAGTCGGGCGGCTTCCCCGGCCAACGACCGCGGCCGGACCAGTGCTTCCTCCATGCCGGCCACGGTACGGCCTCGTGCCACGCCTACGGGTGCTCGGCGGACAGGTAGGGCGTCTCGCGCAGGTAGTACGCGCCGCAGGTGTGGCAGCAGAGTTCGGGGGTCTTGCCCCAGTCCTCCGGCTCGCGCAGCGGCGCGCTCTCGTCCAGCTCCCGGCCGCACATGGCGACGGTCTCGGAGCCGCGGACCATGTGCCAGAGCCGCACCCCGGCGGCCGGGCCGTCGGCGCCGTACTCGGCGCGCATCTGGTGCATCATTCCCCCATCGTCCGGCGGCCCTCCGGCTCCGGCAACCGGAGTCCGGCGGGGTGGCCGACGGGGTGGCCGGGCGGCCGACGGGGTGGCCGGGCGGCCGGGGCGGGCTCAGACCAGGCTGCCGTGGAGCCGCAGCCGGGCGATGCCGCCGTCCGGGAAGACGTCCAGCCGGACGTGGGTGGCCGGCCGGGGCGCGGCCGGCACCAGGCGGTGGACGGCGTCGGGCTGAAGCTTGGTCCGCGGCACCAGCTCGAACCACTCCCCGGGGTCCGCGGCCTGTGCGTCCCGCCCGTACAGCGCCGCCCAGCCGGCCGCGTTGCCGACGTAGTACCCGGTGTCGATCTCCACCGCCCGGATCGCGCCGCGCCCGGCGAGCCGGAGGCGGACCCAGTCATGGCCGCCGTCGCGGCGCCGGCGGTTCTCCCAACCGTCGCCCATGGCCCGGGACTTCCCGGGCAGCACGAGGTTGGCCGGGGACGAGAAGAAGCGGTCCGAGGCGTCCTCGACGGCGCCGCCGTTCTCCAGGGCGGCCAGGTCGAAGGTGCCGAGCGCGGCCAGCCAGGCGGCGTCCGGCCGGGCCTCGCCGTGCACCCGGAGCCGGGCGATGCCGCCGTCGGGGTACTGGCTGAGCCGCAGGTGGGTGAACCGGCGGCCGCTGTCGACGGCGAAGCCGTTGGCGGCGTGGCCGCGCACCGGGGAGCGGGGCACCAGCGGGTGCCAGACGGTGCTCCCCGCGAGCAGTTCCTCCGGGCCCGGGGTGCCCGGGAGTTCGGCGCCCTCCAGGCCGATCTGCTGCGGGTGGTTGCCGCGGAAGTGCGCGGTGTCCACGACCACGCCGTGCACGACTCCGGGGACGCCCAGGCGGATCAGCGCCCAGTCGTGGTCCCCGGCGGCCGGGTGCGGGCGGTCGGGGCCGGCGCCGCGGCGGCGCCTGGTCTCCCAACCGTCCATGATCTGGCCCTTGTTGCCGAAGGTGTGCGGGCGGAACTCGGCGGGCCCGGGCAGCAGCAGGTTCTCCCGCTCGGCGAACAGCTCGTCGTCGGCGGCGATGACGGCGCCGCCGAGCCGGCGGTCGGCCAGGTCGGTCAGCGCGGTGAAGGCGAACTCGCCGGAGCGGTAGTCGGCGTACGGATTGCCGCCCGCGTAGGGGAGGGCGGAGGCGTCGGGCAGGGTCCTGGGGGTGTCGTCGGTGGCCATGCGTCCACCATCGCCCCGCCCGGACGAGCAGGTCCATCACAAAGAACCGAGCACACCGTTCAGTCCGTCTGAACGGTGGCCGCCACCTCGGCCAGCGCGGCCAGCACCCGGCGCAACGGCGGCGTCCGTTCCGTCCCCTCCCGGACCGCCGCGACCACCCGGCGGGTCGGCAGATCGGCCGGCAGCGCCCGGACCACCGCCCCACCGCCCCGGCCCGCCGAGGCCAGCCGGGGCACCAGCGCCACCCCGAGGCCCGCCGCGACCATCGCCAGGATCGCCGTCCAGTCCGCCGCGGTGTGCGCCCGCTCCGGCACGAAGCCGGCGTCGGCACAGGCCGTCAGCGTGATCTCGCGCCAGGGCCCGGCGGCACCGTAGATCCACGGCTCGGCGGCGAGGTCCGCCAGGCGCAGCCCGGGCGCGCCCGCCAGCGGGTGGCCGGGCGGAAGTGCCACGTCCAGCGGGTCGCTGAGCAGTACCGACCGGACGAACCGGGGATCGCCCGCGCCTGGCTGCACGGCCAGCGACAGCGCCAGGTCGACGTCGCCCGCCGCCAACAGCCCGTACGCCCCGGCCGCCTCCGCCTCGACCACCCGCACCACCAGCCGGGGCGCGGCCTCCCGCAGCCGGGCGATCGCGGGGACGACCAGCCCGCCGATCGCGGTGGCGAACGCGCCCACCCGGACCTCGCCCGCCTCGCCGTGCAGATAACCGGCGAGCTCCGCCTCGGCCCGCTCCAGCTGCCCGAACACCAGCTCGGCGTGGCGCAGCACCAGCCGCGCCGCGCTGGTCAGCCGGACCCGCCGGCCGTACGGCTCCAGCATCGGCGCGCCCAGCTGCTTCGCCAGCGCCGACACCTGCTGCGAGACCGCCGACGGCGAGAGGTGGAGCCGCTCGGCCGCCGCCGTCACCGTCCCGCACTCCCCGACCGCCCGCAGCACCCGCAGCCGCCGGAGGTCCCACTCACCCACCGCACCCATCGCGCCAGGGTAGATCGACTCCGGCCCCCCCCGGCCGAGGACCGCTGTCCGCCCCCCGGTAGGGTGCCGCTCCTGCGAGCCGCCCGGTGATCACACCAGGTGTCAACTCGCCCAAAATCTGGCACACTTCACGCAAATGGGGGCAAAGATCGTGCGCTCTTCCCGCCTGCTGGCCGCATCCACGCTGCTGGCACTCTCCCTCGGCGCGACGGTCGGCACGACCAGCGCCGTCGCCGTCTCCGTCTCCCCGAGCCCGACCGCCACGGCCACGCCGTCGGCCACCGCGTCAGCCTCCCCCTCCGCCACGACCTCCGCCACGGCCTCCACCACGGCTTCCCCGTCGGCGTCCGCCACGGCCAGGCCCACCGGCCGCCCGACCGTCCCGGTGCCGACGCCCACCGCCACCGACCGCTGCCACGGTGGCGTGTACCAGAGCAAGCTCCTCAAGACGACCGGCACCGGCCTGTTCGACACCACCCTGGTCAAGGGCGGCCCGGCAGCCGAGGTCTCGGTGGTCTTCGAGAACAAGAGCGGCGTCGACCTGCCCGTCATCCATCACGGCCTCTACGTCACCGACGAGTTCGACACCCCAGTGGGCCCCAACTGGAGCCCCGAGTTCTTCGACGTCCAGGTGAACACCGGCTCCGGCTGGAAGGCCTTCAAGCTCACGGACCGCAACTTCTCGTTCGACGTCGCCAAGCTGGCAAAGGGCGAGAAATTCACCGTCCAGCTCCGGATCGCCGCGACGGCGAAGGCCCCGGTGGGCAGGTACGGCAGCACCATCGGCGGCGGGTCAGACGCCTTCGACAACGACAAGGTCCCCACCCCCGCCAATAACAAGGCCAACGCCTGCACCCAGTTCATCGACTACTACGAGGGCGACTTCCAGGTCGCCGATGCCGGTACCGCACCCACCACCAAGGCCCCGTCGGCCCCGGCCCCGGCCGGCCCGCAGCTGGCCCAGACCGGCTCCAGCTCCGACACCGTGCCGATCGCCGTCGGCGGTGCGACCGTGCTCGCGGTCGGTGCCGGGACGCTGTTCGTGCTGCGCCGCCGCAAGGCCGGTTCGCACGGCTGAGACCGGCAGCAGCGGGCGGAGAAGGGGGGACGGGCGGCGGGCGCCTGTCCCCCCTTCTCCGCCCGTACCGTCAGCAGGCCCGCAGCAGCGCGTCGTCCTGCCACTTGAGGATCTTGTCGAAGCTGACGATGGCGCCGCGGAGCGGGTGGTTGCGCAGCTGGACGTGGTCGGTGAGGGCGTGGATGAGGAAGAGGCCGCGGCCGGACTCGGCGGTGAGGTCGGGGAGGGTGTCGAGGTCGACCGGGCGCAGCGAGGGGGCCGGCGGGCGGCAGGGCAGCACGTGGGTGTCGTAGGGGCGGCCCTCGCGGCGGGGGCGGTGGCCGGTGACCAGCGGCCCGGGGATGCTGGCCCGGCCGCGCCGGGTGCGGCGGCGGGGCGCCG